>SKLG01000237.1 GCA_007123335.1 Anaerolineae bacterium
CACCGGCACCGTCAGCGGCTCGATGTAGGTGACGTCGGCGGTCTGGGGATCGGTCATGATCGTCGCCGGGTTCGAGTTCACCAGCAACGTCGTATAGCCCTCCTCGCGCAACGCCTTGCAGGCCTGGGTGCCCGAATAGTCAAACTCGCAGGCCTGGCCGATGACGATGGGGCCGGAGCCGATCACCAGTATCTTTTGCAGGTCGGTTCGTTTTGGCATATGTCCCGGCTCATTGTGTAGGCGAAACCTGCTCAAGCTTAGCAGGTTGGACGCTTTTTGCAAACCTCCAAACGGAGGATTTTTGCCATCCTCACCATGGAGGATGGCGGCGTCGGGTCTCGATCAGTATTCGAGGGCCGGGACGTCGGCGTCGAGGGAGAGTTCCATGTCGATGGCCAGGTCGATCTCCTCCTGGAGCCAGTCCTCGCCGTCCAATGCATCGGCGCCCGGAGCGCCTTTGGCGGCGCGGTCGCACAGGGTGCGATAGTGGCAGCGCCGACACTCGCGATGATCGTCGGTGAGGGCAAAGGCATCCTGCGGTCGAGTGGCGATCTCGACGACGAGAGCGCGCAACCAGGCCTCATCCTCGCGGTAGGCGGCCCGGCTGTAGGCGATGCGCGCCGTCTCCTCTGGGTAATTGGCGAACCAATACCACATCTCCACCCGCTCGGGGTCGAGGGGCGCACCGCCGGTGAGGACATGCCCGGCGGTGACAAGAGAATACAGATAGACCCGCGTCTGCACCCGCTGCCGCAACACGCGCAGCGACGGAACCCGCTCCAGCGTCTTCCAATCCAGGATGACCGCATCCACGTCGGGGCGCGGGTCTCCGACCCGCGTCTGGCCAACCCCAGAACCGATAGCCACATAATCATAGCGCGCATAAAGGCTATACTCGCCCAGCGACACCACAACAGGCAACTCGGCCTCCCGCACCCCTCCCCCCTCTGCCCCCGGCAGCGCCGAGTCGTCAAACTCTTGGGCGGCGCGCCACCAACGGCGCAGCTCCTCGTCCTCGCAGGCGGCGACAATGGGCTCCATGTCGATCCCCAGATGGCGCCGCACCAGCCAGTGGTGCAGAATCGTGCCCCGCTCCAGATATTGCTGATAGGCGCGGGGGTCCTCCTCCTCCGGCATCGGCCAGGGCTGCCGCTCGATGTAGGTGAGCTGAAAGCGGCGCTGGCAGCGCAGATAGGTGTTCAGGCTGTGCTGGCTAAAGAGATGTCCCGGCTGTATCCAATCGCTCATGGCGGTTTCCTCACCCTAGATCGTCCAACGCGCGCATCAACTCGATCAAGGCCGTCGCGGGCTGCACCGACCGGCGGCCGTTGGTGGCGCTATAGGTGACGGCCAGATGCCGCCTGGCGCGGGTGATGCCCACATAGAGCAGGCGCAGCCGCTCGGCGATGTAGGCGATCCTGGCCTCGTCGCTGCCCCCCTCCCGAAGGTCCAGCGATATGGGCTCCTTTTGCACAGATGATCTCGCTGGACCTTCGGGAGGGGGAGGTGCGTCGCCCACGAGGCGTTCTAGCTGATAACGCGCCTCCACCGCCGGCGCACGGTTGCCCATAAAGATCAGCTCGTCGCGAAAGGCATCGCCGCGCGCGCTGGGGAACTCGAGACTGTCTACGCACATCAGGTACACGGTGTCCCATTCCAGCCCCTTGGCCTTGTGCATCGTCGTCACCGCGATGCGCCCCGGCTGGGCGACATAGCCGGCGTCGATCAGCGACATGCTGCCGATCTGGCGGCGGTTGCGGGCCACCTCGCGCAGCTCGTCGGCAAAGCTCTGCAATCGCCAGTTGGGGTGCATGTCGGCCGTCCCCCGCAGACTGGCGGCGATGGTGTGGCAGATGGCCAGCTCCTCCTCGCTCTGGTAGAGGTCCTGGGCGATGGTGAGCACGAGCTGGTCGATGGGCAGCGCGCTGGCCCGCACCCAGCGCGAGACCTGCCGGGCAAAGCGCTCCAGTGCGCGCAGGTCCTCCCTCGGGGCCTCGACGCCGGGGGGCAGCACATCGCGCAGATCGACGACGGCGCGGGGAAAGAGGAGCTGTTGCGGCGGGATGCTGCGGATCAGGGTGCTGCGTCGCCGACGGCGGGCATCGCCCGAGGCGTTGCCGCCATGGTGTTCCACCAGCTCGCCATAGAGGCGGGTCAGATCGCGGGTGGAGGTGGGCGCGCCGAGATAGGACAGGACGGCGTGCAGCACGGCGGCCACGCTGCGCGTCTGGGGCGTCGAGCGCAGCAGGTCATCGACGATATTGGCGCCGCTCTGGGCGCCGCCCTCATCGCCGCCCAGGGCGCGCACCACCTGATCGCCGTGCCAGGTCGCCGGACAAAGGATGGCCATGGTGGCCTCGGGCCGCCGCCGCAGCAGATCAGCGGCCCAGCGCGCCACCTCTACCGCCTGGGTCTCTACGTCGGGGTAGGGCTCGGCGCGCAAATAGATCTGGCTCTCGTCATCGGCGGGGTTGGGCTGGGCGTCATCGGCGGGGGTGGGCAAGATGTCCTGCCGCTCAAAGGCCGCCTGGCGCACCGCCGGATCGGGGTGGGCGTCGCAGGTCCAGTGCACCAAATAGTTGGCCAGGGCGATGATCTTGGGCGCACAACGCCCCGACTGGGGCAAGGGCCGCCGCTCCACATCCTCCCGCTGCAGGAATCGCCGGAAATAGCGCGGATCGGCGGCGGTAAAGGTGCTGTTGATGGCCTGATTGGGGTCGCCCACGCGCACCCAGTTGCCCTCCGGCCCGCTGAGGCGTTCCAGAATCTGCTCTTGCAGCGGCGAGCTGTCCTGGGCCTCGTCCTCGAGGATAATCGGCCAGCGCCGCCGCAAATTGTGCAAAAAGGTGGCGTCCTGTCCCAGGGCGTCGATGGCCCGCCAGATCAGATCGTCAAAGTCGAGGCCGCTGCGCGCCTGGAGGTAGCGCTCATAGCGGGCATAGAGGGCGATGCCCATGTTGAGAAAGGGGTTGACATCCTTGTCGGCCAGCGCCGCCGCCGCCTGCTCTGGCGTCAGTCGCAGATGCTTGCACAGCTTGGTCACCTCGCGGCCCACGCGCTCGGTCTCGGTGCGCCATTGGTCCTGCACATAACGCGAGACCTCGCCCTCCTCCAGGGGCAAATAGCTCTCCCACAGCGGGCGATGCGCGGCGATCCACACATCGGCGGCGTCGTGCATCAGCCGGCGTCTCGTCGCCTCGTCGACGATGGGGAAATCCTCCTCGACGCCGGCCAGGTCGCCGCGCTGCCGGATGATGTCGCTGGCCAGCTTGTGCAGCGTGCACACGCGATAGCCCACCGGCGGCAAGCCCTCGCGGGTCAGGATCTCGCGAATGCGCTGCGAGATATTGTTCACCGCCGAGTTTTGCACGGTGACCACCAGGACCTCGGCGTTGGTCTCGATGCTCTCGTCGAGCTGGCCCTCGACGATGAGCCGCGCGGCCAGCAGCGCCAGCACCAGCGTCTTGCCGCTGCCGGGCACCGCCGACACCGCCATGCGCCCGCCCTGATAGTCGAGGATCGCCTGCTGATGGGGACGCAGCGCAAAGCCAAAGAGGGGTTCAGCCATCGCGCGACCTCCTGGGGCGGATGGCGCGCAGCACCGCCCGTTGCAGGCGGCCATCCTGCTCCACGCCGTTGATGCCCAACTGGCTCGTGGCCAGCATGACACCCTTGCCACACCGCGCCGCCAGCCCCCAGACAATGCGCCCCAGCGCCTCGCGGTTGGCCTCCTGCTCCTCCACATCGCGCCAGGGCCTGCCCGGCGGCCAGTGGCGCGAGAGGATGTAGGGATGGGTGAGGGGCTGATTGGGCCGCTGCCACCAGCCATC
>SKLG01000391.1 GCA_007123335.1 Anaerolineae bacterium
CTCTCAAGCTCACCCGATCATCCTCGATGAGCAGATAGCAGGGGCTGCTGGCCTGGCCCTGGATGACGATACCATCATAGCCGGCGTATTTGCATTCGGCGCCCAGGTAGCCGCCCATGCTAGCTGAGGTCCACATGGGCCCCGGATACCCTCGCGGCGAGATCGTCGATATGGTCATTCGCCCGGCGGTGGGGGCCGATGTGCCCACCAGCGGACCGGACGAGAGCACCAGGCGGTTCTCGGAGTCAAAGGCATCCACCCCCGGTGCGAGTTCGCGATATGCGATGAGGGCATTCCAGCCTCTCGGCCCCAGCCAGGTCGCCGGGTCCGGCGTCTCTTCTATAGACAGCGCGCCACGATCCAGATCGACGCGCAGAAATCGTCCCGTATAGCCGCCACGGTGCTCACTCATGGGAAAACGCATCCTTCGTATGAGATTGTCTGATATCTATCCAAGGCGCCGGTTCGCGGAGCTCCTCCAGTCGCCGCTGGCCATCGGGCTCGGCGCGCATCGTCAGCCCAAAGCCCGGAGCATCGCCGACGCTCAATAGACCCTCTCGCGGCACCGGCTCGCCGTCGAACAGCGAGCACGCCGCCTCCTCGTCGGTCAACGTCAGGCCCTCGGCCAGGGGGCAGTCGGGGCGCGCGAGAATCAGGTGCAGCGCCCAGGCCATGCCTCCGCGATGAGGCATGATAGGCACGTTGTGGGCTGCCGCCAAATCGCAGATTTTGAGCGTCTCGCTCAGGCCGCCGGTCCAGCGGATATCGGGCTGGAGGATATCCACAGCGCCGCGCTCCAACAGCCGACGCGCGCCATAGCGGGTGTAGGCATGCTCACCGCCGGCGATGAGCGTCGAGCCGATGCGACGGCGCAATGTGGCATAACCGTCCACATCCTCAGGTCCCACCGGCTCCTCGATGAAGGCGATGCGATAAGGGGCCAGGATGCGGGCCATCTCTAACGTATAGGCGACGCCCCACGTGCTGGAACAATCGATCATGATGTCCATGTCTGGCCCCACAAGCTCGCGGATCATAGCCACGGCCTCCTCGTTGGCGCGCTGACCGTCGCGGCCATCCTCGGGACCAAAGGGACCGCCCACCTTGATCCCGACGAACCCTTGTGCTCGCGCCCACTGGGGATCGCGGACAGTGGCGTATACCGGCACCGTCTCTCGCGCCCGGCCACCCAGAAGCTGATAGACCGGCTGGCCCATGACCTTGGCCTTCAGGTCCCACAGGGCGAGGTCCACACCACTGATAGCCATCAGCGCGAGGCCGGCCTGCCCGTAGCGCGCCGTGGAGCGATACATCCGCTCCCATAGACGCTCGGTGTCGCGCGGGTCCTCGTCGAGGAGCAGCGGCGTCAGATAGTCTTGCACCACGAGGGCGCCCGGCCACCCCCCGCCACCGAGGCCGATACCAACGAGGCCATCGTCGGCGACGATCTCGACGAGGACCGAGCCAGGGCCGCTGGCCGGCCCTGTACGCGGCCCACGGGTCCTCGGCGGCGCGGTGACTGACGCTGGAGCGTGCGCTCCAGCGTGGCTAAAAGCGCGCAGGCTCACCGTCTTTTCGACGGATCGCGCCCAGAGAACCCGCTCCTGGACGGCCATAGCTCGCACCGCGCGAATACGCATCAGCCCCTCACTTATGTCGAGTTGTAGAGCGAATTTCTCGCCGCCCAGCTATCGTCTTCTGAGCACCAGGATAACCCTCAGGAGACGACGATCCGCGTCCAGCCGCGCCAGGTCTCGCCGGGCTCCAGTTCGATCATCCCGCTACGCTGACCCCGCGCCGCCCGGTTAAAGGCGTCGGACAAACAAGTGCTCACCACTGGCGAGATGACGTGCTGCGTCGGTGGCGCATAGACCACCAGGGCGCCAAAGTCGTCGCTGGATTCGACATCCACCGTCAGGTCGTGCACGGTGTCGATCAATGACCAGGTCAAACCACCGCTGTCATCGGTATCCGCGGTGCGGCCAGCATCGGTATCCAGATCGGGACGTTGGGTATAGACGAGCAGCAACGACCCGCGTCCGGTGCCCGAAGGAGCCTGCCCCACCGTGGCCATGAGCGCATCGACGCGCTGGCCGGCGCGCAGATCCAGCACGCCCTGTGGCTCCTGCCACTCGTCCTGGCCGCCCTGCAAACCGCCTCGCAGCATGCGCTCCACATCAGAGCGCACCAGGGCGTCGGACGGCTCCCCGCCGGGGACTAATGGCACCGGAAAGTAGGGATGAATGCCCAGTCCCAGCGGCATCGGCTCTTCGCCGATATTCGTCGCCTCATAGTGACTGGTGAGCGCGGTGCCCGCCAGCGTGTAGGTGACGGTGAAGCGAAATGGGAAGGGAAAGAAGGCGAGCAGATCGGCGCTCTCGCCGCCGGTGGCGATGGTCGCCCTGGCGTGGGCGCCATCGGCGTCGCGCCAGGTATGGGCGTCCGTCCAGGCGTTATCGCGCACCAGCCCGTGAATGGTCCGCCCCTCCTTGCCGGAGCGCACGGTGTAGCGCTTGCCCCGGTAGGTGAACGTTCCGTCGGCGATGCTCAGCGGATACGGAAATAGGAGCGGGTTACCGTAAAACGTAGGCCGCGTCTGTAGCGCTTCCCAGGTCGGCGGCTCGGCCAAGATTCGCACCCACTCGTCTCCACGGCGCACCCGGAATTGGGTGCACCAGAACCCCTCAGAGGGGGTTAACGCCGCCAGCGCGTCGGGCTGCTCTAGGCGCAGCTCGGCAGGCGGCTCTTCCCGACGTTCGGCGCAAGCGCTCATGGTCTCCTCCGTGAAGGGAATAGCCAGCCCCCAAAAGCTCTATCTGGGGGCTGGCTATGGACATGTTACCAGGTGCGGCCCTGCAAATAGTCCTGGATGGTGCTCATAGGCACTGGCAGCTCATCGCTGTGCTCCTGCAACCAGCCCTGGAAATCCTTTTCGATGTGCTCCTCCCAACGGCGATCGATCTCGCCCGGAGTGTAGCGCCCCTCAACCAGGCACATCTTGCCAAAGATATCGCGCAGGCGCACAATCTCGGAGGTGACCACGACCTTTTCCGCCAGGTGCGGGGGGATAAAGGTCACGCCGTTGTCGCGCCCGAGGATAATGTCGCCGGGCATCACCGTCACCTCACCGATGCGCACCGGGCAGTTGATCCCCGCCAGGATCACGGTAGGGGTGGCCACTGAGGGGTGCAGACCCCGGCAAAAGCTCACAAAACCCTCCAGCTCGTGGATGCCCTCGATATCGCGCACCGACCCGTCGTGGACGACGCCTTTGCCGGTCTTGGCATAGATCGAGGTAGCCAGGTTGTCGCCGATCACCGGCCCGTCTTTGATCCGGCCAAAGATGTCGGCCACATAGATATCGCCCGGCACCAGGGTATCGATGGGCCACGAAACCTGATCGCCGATGCACCCCGATGCGAGGGCATGCTCAAAGATAAATGCGCGCAAGTCCTCGCGACGCGGCATGTACATGACCGTCACCGCGCGACCGACGAGCACCTTGCCGGGCTGGGTGCAGAGAAAACCATCGGCATACTGATAGTTGTAGCCGTCGCCGCGCAACACGCCCCAAGCCTGGGTGGTGGTCACGCCGTGCATGCGCTCGACAATATCATCGGCGACCTTGGGACGGCCGTCCTCAAAGCGCTCGCCCTGCCATTCCGGCGTGAAGCGAATAATCTCGTCGGGTGTGAGATTGAGCGGTGCGAATTTCTCCATGACGTTCCGTTGCTCCTTATCCTCTGTGCGAATCATCTACGGATCAGACTTACTGCGCGTATGGCGCCTTTGCCAACGCGCATACTACATCACTTGA
>SKLG01000442.1 GCA_007123335.1 Anaerolineae bacterium
CTGTGGTTTGGCTGCCGCGCACGGGGCCGAACCCGGCGTGCACACACACCGTAGCCCCGGTCAGTCCGCGGTCGGGGCGATAGCCTGGATCCTGGCCGCCGTGGTCGCGCAGCGCGGCCAGCAGGTCCGGCGTCGAGAGTTGATGGTCTATGGCTTCCAGGTGTCGCAGACTACAGGCGCGGCGCTCACGGCAGGCGCTGAGCGGTGTATAGATGCGGTCAGCGTAGCAGTGGGCCATATCAAAATCGTCCAGGCCGTCGCACCAACCCTCGGCTATCGCGCGTTTCGCCAGATCGGGGGAGCAGTCGTCCCAGGTGTGGCTCAGCGTCAAGCCGTTGGAGATGGCATAGCTGCCCTCGATCCGTTTCGCCGCCCATTGGCGATCCACCGTTTCTAGCACCCAGGCCTCGCGCGGATCGGCGATGAGGTAGCTGTTGTGATAGTAGAGAGTGTGGCCGTAGGCGGCGTTGCCACCCTGGCCGTGGCGTGCCAGCAGCTCGACGATGACGTCCAGTGCCTCGCGCGCTGTGGCGCCCCGCTCCAGCCCCAGACGTAGCAGGTCCATGCCCAGCAGCGCCGGCTCTTTACGCGCCGGTATCCGCGAGAACAAGGCCTCGTTGCCGATGGCCACGCCGTGCTCGTTGACGCCCATCTCGGCGCCCCACATCCAAAATGGCCGCGAGAGAAGCACGGTGTGGGTCTCTTGCACCTGAGGGATCTCGATATAGGTGCAGCGCACCGTGCTCCCCGGCGGATGGGCGGCGCCCGGCACGCTCTGTAAGAACTGGGCCTCGTTGGGATGGCGATCCGAGTTCTTGGCCAGCAGGGTCACGCCATCGGCACTGGCTTCTGGCGTGACCACCAACGTGTCGCACATGGAACCTCCTTGGCCTTGGAGGGGGTATCTGCTACAGCGATGGCAGATTGATGGCTTGAGCTCGTCGCGCGTCCGAACCGCGCTCCATCTGATACGGATAGCGATCCTCGGGCGCCGAGACCTCACTCAACCGTTGCAGCGGTTCGCCCTCCAGCCGCCAGCCGCTGGCGCCGCAGCTATCGCGGAATTGCTCCGGCGTGCGTGCCCCGGCGATGACCGACGACAGCCCCGGCTGCTCCAACACCCAGCGCAGAGCGACCTGGGCCGGCGTCTTGTCCACCTCCTGCGCCACATCGAGGAGCGTGGCCAGCGTCTCGTCGGCCTTGTCGCTGAAAAAGCGCTCGTGAAAGAGCCAACCCTCTGCGGAGCGGGTGCCCTCGACGCGACGCTGCCCCGGCTGATACTTGCCGGCGAGAAAACCGCTGGCAAGCGGCCCCCAAGGCACGATGCCGATGCCCTTCTCCAGGCAGAGGGGCACGTGCTCGAACTCGATCTGGCGCATCACCAGGCTGTACTGTGGCTGATAGCAGACGAACTTGTGCAGGCCGTTGGCCACGCTGGTCCAATAGGCGTCGCACAGGCGCCAGGCTTCATAGTTGCTGCAGGCGATATAGCGCACCTTGCCCTGATGGATCAGGTCGTCCACGGCCCGCAACATCTCCTCGTGGGGGGTCAGGCTATCAACGTGGTGGACATAATATATGTCGACATAATTCATCTGCAGGCGTTGCAGACTGTTATCGATGGCCTGCATAATGTGCGCCCGCGAGATGCCGCCGTCGGTGGGGAAGGGGCCGGTGGGGTTATGGAACTTGGTGGCTACCACGGCGCCACGGCGACGTCCCTTGAGCGCCTCGCCGAGCATGATCTCCGATTGTCCGTTGGCGTACATGTTGGCGGTGTCGAAAAAGGTGACGCCAGCGTCAAACGCCTGATCGACGATCGCCGTGGCCGTGGCCTGATCCACGTTGACGCCGAACGCCATCGTGCCCAGGCAGACCTCGGAGACGATCAAGCCGCTATGGCCGAGTCGACGGTACTCCATGATTCTTGCCTCCTCTCACTATTTCCTGGCGCTAGTGTACCGCGGGCATGTCGCTGCGGCAAGCGACGTAAGCGCTAGATGGCGCACCGGAGCTTTTCGGGGTACAATGCGCCCCGTCCACGCTGCTCCGTTGTCAGACATCAGTTTTCACCCAGGAGGCCCAGATGGCCCAAGCAGATGCACCTGTGGAGCGCATCCCGTTCACTTGCTCTCTCGACTGCGCCGCTCGCTGCGAGCTGGTCGCCGTCGTTCAGGATGGCCACATCCTGCGCATTGATACGCCCCCCGGCCAGGACGACACCGACGAGCGGCCGCGGCTGGTGCCCTGTCTGCGCGGTCGCGGCCAACGACGGCTGCTTACCTCTCCAGATCGCTTGATGCACCCCTTACAGCGCGTAGGGCCGCGCGGCGCCGGCGAGTTTCGGCGCATCTCTTGGGAGCAGGCGCTGGACGTCGTGGCCGAACGGTTGGAAGACGTCGCGGTGCGCCATGGCCACGAGGCTGTGTTATTGCTCCACGGTGCGGGGGCGCTAGGCGGGCGAGGCTTGAGCGGCGCTCAGGCGGCACGGCGCTTTTTCTCCTACTGGGGGCCGGCCACTGGCACCTATGGCCATATGAGCGCCTGGTGCGCCAACATTGCCAACCAATGGATGTTGGGCGGCGTGCGCAACTCGATCCCCGTCGCCCATCTGCGAGACGCAAAATTGATCTTGCTCTGGGGCATGAACCCGGCTGAGAACCGCCACGGCGCCAACCTGGCCTACTATATCGCTCAGGCTCGCGACGCCGGCATCAAGGTGGTGCTCCTCGATCCGCGCTATACCGACAGCGCCGTGTTGGCCGATGAGTGGCTGCCCATCCGCCCCGGCAGCGATGTGGCGCTCATCGCCGCCATGGTCCATGAGCTGATCATCCATGGCGAGATCGACGAGGCCTTTGTCCAAAGCCACGCCGTAGGCTGGGACGCCTATCGGTGTTACGTGCTGGGCGAGGACGACGGTCAGCCCAAGAACGCTAAATGGGCGGCGGCGATCACCGGCCTCTCCGCCGACGCCATTGTCACATTAGCCCGCGAATATGCGGCGGCCAAGCCGGCGCTGATCCTCGCCGGGCTGGGGCCGCAGCGATCGCGCTATGGCGAGCAGACCGAACGCGCGCTCATCACCCTGGCCACCGTCAGCGGCAACCTCGGCCTGCGCGGCGGCGGCATGGCCCACAGCGGTCGCCATGCCGATGTCCAACTGCCGATGGATGGGATGATCGAGATGCCCATGGGGCCCCACGCGCCGGGGCGCTGGATTCGCCAGGAGAACTGGGGGCGGTTCCTGCTCGATGGCTCGTTGCAGCCCCCGCTGCGCATGGCCTACATCTGCGCCGCCAACGCCATCAACCGCAGCTCGAATACCCGTGGCAACATTCGCGCGCTAGAGACGCTGGACACCGTCGTGGTGCAGGACCCCTACCTGACGCCCACGGCGCGTTATGCCGACATTGTCTTGCCCATCAGTCACGATTTGGAGCGCACCGACATTATCGCCGGATATGGCGATCTGTACTATAATCCGCAGGTTGTCGATCCGGCCGGCGAGGCGCACACCGATTACTGGGTTCTGGCCCAGCTCGCTCAGCGACTAGGTTTTTATACAGAGTATACTCAGGGACTCGATGATGCCGGTTGGGTGGAGCGCATCCTGCGCGGCATGGGCGCCGACGGAGAGGTGCTGCGCGAGGATGGCATACTTCGTGCCCCAGGGGCCGAGGTCGTCGATCTGGCCGGGTTCCGCGCCGATCCGCAAGCTCAGCCATTGGCAACCCCCTCCGGCAGGGTAGAGATCGCCAGCGAGACGGCGGCAAGCCACGGACTGCCGCTGCTGCCCAGCTACATCGAGAATGC
>SKLG01000592.1 GCA_007123335.1 Anaerolineae bacterium
GCCCCGGACCAGCTCTGCCGTAAAGTCTCTATCAGGATTCAGATGGTAGCCCGACGCCTCCGCGTCGCGATCCAACCGCTCATACAGATCACGAACGGCATCCTCTGGAACGGCGTCTGTCATAGCTCCAAAGCCCCCTTGATTTCCTCGGGACGAAAGCCCACTACGCACGAATCTTCGTCGATGACCACGGTCGGAAAGGACTCGCGCGGATTCCATTCGCGAACCAGGGCGCGAGTCTCCTCCTTCTCTTCACCGTCAAGAAGATCTATATAGATAAACTCGAAAGCGATGTCATTATCCTCCAGGAACTGCCGCGTCTTTTTGCACCAGACGCACGTCGATATCCCATAAAACCGCACCGTATGCTCACTATTAGCTCCCGCCACAGTACCTTTTGCCTCGGCCATGTTTTGCCTTTCTGTTATAGGATGGATGTAGATACCGAACACATTGACTTTTTATGACGTTTGATCTTTACGAGCCAAGCTACATACCTTCAGTCATGCGCATGCAGCACAAAGGGCAAATCGCCGATCACCTCTGACACAGCGGGGTGGATATGCAACGCATGAGCGAGCCAGTCAATAGTACCCCCGTTGGCCATCACCGTGATCCCTTCCTGCACCAGGATCGGCGCATAAGGGCCGATGACATGCACCCCCAGGATATGCCCATTCTCGCGATCAACGACGATCTTGGCAAACCCCTCGTTCTCCATCATCGCCTCGCCCTTGGCCGTGTCCGCATAGCGCACATGGCCGACGGCCACCTCGAACTCTTCACGGGCTTGCGCCTCTGTCAATCCAACGGAGGCGATCTGGGGCCAGGAAAAGACCGCGTGGGGCACAGAGAGATAATCCATACGCACCTTGTGGTCGTTATTGGCGTTATGCCAGGCGATCAACGCCTCGCGATTGGCCGCATGGCGGAACATGGCCTTGCCAATGATATCGCCAAACGCCCAGATATGGGGCACCTTCGTCTCCAAATAGGCGTTGGCGCGGATGAATCCGTCCTCATCCGTCTCGATCCCGGCGTTCTCCACCTGCAAAAGATCGGCGTTGGAACGTCGCCCCGCCGCGACCATCAATCTTTGGGCGCCCATCCTGACCGGCTCCCCGGTATGTGTGTCCCGCGCCTCGACGACACAGCCGCCGTCCGCGGCGCTTACCCGTTCGACGCGTGTATGGGTCCGTATCGCCATACGTTGCGACAAACGCTTCTGAAGCACCGCCGAGATGCCGGGCTCTTCCACAGGGACCAATCGCTCAAGCATCTCGACCACGGCAACCTCTGTGCCCATGGCCTCAAAAAAGTGGGCGTATTCGACGCCGATATAGCCACCACCGATGATGATCAGGCTCCGGGGCGGCTCATCGAGGGTCAGTACCGTCTCATTGGTCAGATAATCGACGGCATCGAGCCCTTTGATTGGTGGAACCAGCGGGCGAGAACCGGCAGCCAGAACGATCTTGTCGCCGCGTATCTGCTCGTCGCCCACCTGGAGCGTGTGGTCATCGACCAGATGGGCCTCTACCTCATAGAAATCGAGCTCTTGAGACTGGGTAAGGCCCTCATGCATGGCGTTACGGTCGCGGGCTATCGACGTGCGCATGCGCTCCATGATCCCCGAGAAATCGATATTCTTGATCTCTGCCTCTATGCCCAGCTTTTGCGCCTCGCGCAGCTCCATCACCCGATCGGCGGGAAAGATGAGCATCTTGGAGGGAATGCAGCCGAGATTCAGGCAGGTTCCGCCCACAGGGCCACGGTCGACCAGCGCCACCGATAGTCCCTCGGCCAGCGCCTGACTGACGACAATGTTCCCCGCGCCAGAGCCAACCACAACGACATCGTACTGCTTAACAGCCATTCACGTTCCGCCTTCCTGCGCGCGCTGTCGATCTTGGCATTCCTCATAGGCCATGCCTTTTATCTCAGGCCCAATCTGGCCGAAGACTCTCGCGTCCCGATAGGTGGCGATCTGCGGCGATGGCGGCTCGTGCCCCCTCGGCAGCGGCGATGACGACTTGCTTGATATGATTACACAAGACATCGCCGGCGGCAAACACCCCATCCACTCGGGTCTGTAATTGGTCGTCTACCTCTACGCAACCATCTGGGCTGAGTGAAACCTGATCTCCCAAGAAATCGGTGATCGGCTTGCGCCCTTGAAGAAACAAGAACACGCCGGTCATGGCGAGGGTCTCCTCCTGGCCTTGACGCCTCACCCTCACTCCTTCCACACCCTCATCGCCCAAGATCTCTAGCACGCGCGTGGCCGGGAACACCACAATGTGCTCCTGATCCATGACCTCTTGCACCAGACTCTCGTCAGCTTGTAGCTCGCGGGTCTGCGAAAGGAGATAGACCTGTTGTGCAAACCGAGCCATAAAGAGCGCTTCCTCGAGCGCCTCATCGTTGTTACCCGCGACGGCCACCGTCTCTCCGCGGAAAAAGGCGCCGTCACACGTCGCGCAATAGGAGACGCCACGCCCTAACAGTTGCTCCTCTCCAGGCACTGTCGAGGAACGCCCCATGCTTCCCGTGGCAACAATCACAGACCGGGCGAAATCGACGCCGCGAGTACTCTGAACCTGCTTGGGACTCTCTTCCAGGAGCGTGCCCAAGACGCGCGCCTGAGCAAACTCGGCGCCAAAGCTCTCGGCCTGGCGTCGCATCCGACGGACAAGCTCTTCGCCATCCATCTCGCCCTCGATCCCGGGATAGTTGGCCACTTTGCTGGCCATGCTCAAGGAGCCTGACGTCAAGCCCTTGTCCAGCACCAGAGTATCAAGACCGGCGCGCACGGCATACAAAGCGGCTGTGCATCCTGCAGGTCCACCACCAATGATAATGACATCGTATACTTGGTCGTCGTTGCTATAAGCGGCGGTCACGCCTATCCTCCCTCTGAATCCAGGACATGTGAAACACGACGTTGGTGCGGTGGCTTGCTCGGCTACTCATATCTCCCACACTATCGAGCCGAGACATGACCCCGCACGCCGCACCAACGTCGTGCAACTACAGGCCACGGCCTTGGGCACCATGGCACTGCAAACTAGCTTACCGAGATCGACTTTTCGTTCTCCCAAAGCCCGTGAATATTGCAGTAGGACAAGGCATATAGCTTGCCCGGCTGATCGATTTTAACTTGCGCCTTGCCCACATGGTGGGTGTACGCTGGACCTTCGTTAGCGCCCTTGACCGAGGCTCCATGAGCGCCAAACGTGAAGCGAGCGATATCGTAGACAAACTTGTCGCCTTCTGGCTGATAGTACAGCTCAATCCAGGCGATGTGGTGCTCAGTCGTGTTGGGGTGCGCAATCTCTTTGCCGATAGTCACGGTGACTTCGATAAACTCGTCCTTGGCGAACAAATCGGGACAATCGATGACGGGCACATGCTTCTCGTTCTTCCAGTCTGCGCTCTGAACCTGCTGTGTTAGCATCTCTACCTGTACTGCCTTTCTTTGTGATGAAACTGATGTGGCTAGCCGCCAGCTCGCTACATGATCCTCGTTCATTGGGCCATGGCGCTACTGGCGGCTCTGGCCTCTCTGAAAGATGCCTTCTATGTACAGCTAGTTCGGCGCTTTGTCAAGCGGCACTTGTTGCGATGTCATCTCCTCTGTCGCCGTTGCTCTGCCGTGGTTCTACCATCATGTGCAACGCCGTGCGTATATCCTCGCCGATGGTCACCTCGGTGAATGTCGGCACCAGGATGACATCGATGCCATCCAAAGCCAGGTATCCCCGTGCGATGGCCACAGCTTTGGTAGCCTGGTTTACGGCCCCTGCACCAA
>SKLG01000477.1 GCA_007123335.1 Anaerolineae bacterium
CACCTTTACCATCACCAACCTGGGCATGTTCGGCGTGGACATGTTCACGCCCATCATCAACATGCCCGAGACGGCCATCCTGGGCGTGGGGCGCATCCGCCCCGAGCCGGTGGCCGTGGGCGGCCAGGTGGAGATCCGCCCGCGCATGTGGCTCAGCCTGACCTTTGACCACCGCCTGGTGGACGGCGCGCCGGCGGCCCGCTTCCTGCAGGCGATCGCGCGCTATGTGGAATCGCCCTATCTGTTGCTAGCCTGAATGTGTAGGTGCCGGGCACCTTCTGAGGTGCCCGGCACCTGAGCGGTCGAAAAGGAGGTAAACGATGGCAAAGCTATTTGGACGATCGTGGACCCGGCAGGAACTGACCCGCCATGCCGGCAACCCTGCCCAGCTCGGCGGCGTACGCCTAATCGAGCTGGCCGACGGCAAGGCCCGGGGCGTGCGCGCCGTCGAGTTCGAGACGGGCGGCGGCCTGAGCTTTGAGGTGCTGGTCGATCGCGGCATGGATATCGGCGCCTGCCGCTACAAGGGCGTGGCCATCGGCTGGATGGGCAACCCCGGCGTGGTGCACCCGGCCTACTTTGAGAAGGAGGGCCTGGGCTGGCTGCGCACCTTTCACGGCGGGCTGGTCACCGGCTGCGGCATGACCACGGCGGGCGCGCCCAGCGTCGACGAGGGCGAGGAGCTGGGGCTGCACGGCCGGCTCTCGCACACGCCGGCCAGCAACGTCTGGGCCGACGGCATCTGGCGCGGCGACGAGTACGAGATGTGGGTGCGCGGGCAGATGCGCGAGACCGCCGTCTTTGGCGCCAACCTGGCCCTCACCCGCCGCATCTGGACCCAACTGGGCGAGTCGCGGCTGTTCATCCGCGATGTCGTCGTCAACGAGGGGATGCAGACCACCCCGCACATGATGCTCTACCACTGCAATTTCGGCTTTCCCCTCCTCGCCGAGGGCGCCGAGCTGGTCTACAGGGCCGGCGCCGTGACCCCGCGCGACGACGTGGCCAAGGCCGGGTTCGACGCCCACGCCACCTACGAGGCGCCCATCGACGGCTATGCCGAGCAGTGCTTTTACTATGACATGACCGCCGACGCGCAGGGCTATGTCACCGCCGTGCTGGCCAACCGCGCCTATGACGACGGCCGCGGCCTGGGCGCTTACGTCCGCTACCGCCAGGCCGAGCTGCCGCAGTTCACCCAGTGGAAGATGGTCGGCGCCGGCACCTATGTCACCGGGCTAGAGCCCGCCAACTGCAAGGTCGAGGGCCGCGACAAGGACCGCGAGCGGGGCATCCTGCAATTCCTAGAGCCGGGCGAGGAGCGCGAGTACATGTTGGAGATCGGCGTCCTCGACGGCAACGCCGCCATCGACGAGCGGGTGGCCAAGATGTCATGAACGACGGGGCTGGTGCGGACGCAGCGCCCGGCCCCCTGGCGCTGTTTCGCGTCTACCCCGAGCTGAGTGAGGCCCTCGACGGGCTGGCCGCCGGGGCGACCTGGTGCATGACCGGCGCCTCGGCGCTACTCTGCGACGGCGAGAACTGGCTCTTTGAGCTGACCAAACCCAAGAGCTGGCGCCGCCGCGCCGATGGCAGCATCGTGGTGGGCATCGGCGCCATCGGCGGCTCGCTAGAGGCCAACGAGGCGATCCTTGACTGCCTGCGCCGCGAGGTGGCCGAAGAGATCGGCGCCGGCCTCGCCGTGCACTCGGCGCCCCAGACCTATATCGTCCACGAGCGGCGGGATGTCCACGTCGTCGATCTGCCGCCGCGCCCCTTTCCCCGGCCGGCGCTGCTCACCGTCAGCGCCAACCTCTACCGCCGCCATCTGCGCCCCGAGTGCGAGATACTGGCCATCGCCACCTTTATGGCGCGCCTCGAGGACCGGGCCGAGCTGCGCGACCTCTACGGCCTGCTGAGGGTGCCCCAGGCGGCGCTGGAGGCGGTGCTGCTGCGCGGGAGCACGCCAGGGCAGATCTCGGGCGAGCAGATCGCGGGCGAGCCACTCGCCCGCGAGCCAATCTCGCGCGACGAGCTGGCGGCGATCCCCGGCGTGAGCTGGCAGACCCGCGAGCCGCTGCCGGAGCGGGCGGTGCTGGCCCCGGTGTGGACCGTCCACTCGTTGCAGGTGTTATTGCGCGCCGGGCATACGCTGGGCTGCGTCTGAAACCGCGCCCGCCAACAGCGCCGCGCAACCTGCGCCCCTCAGGCCGGCCCCAGCAGCCGGTTGAGCAGCACCACCGCCGCCCGCTTGTCCAGCGGCTCGTTGTTGCTGCCGCACTGCGGCGACTGGATGCAGCTCGGGCAGCCCGCCTCGCAGGGGCACTCTCTCACCGCCTCCAGCGTCCGCCGCCAGTGCTCGCGGACCCGCTCGAATCCCTGCCGCGCGATACCCACGCCGCCGGGGTGGGCGTCATAGATGAACACCTGCGGCTGGTCGGTGTCGGGGTGGGCGGTGGTGGAGAGGCCGCCGATGTCGCTGCGGTCGCACATGGCGAACAGCGGCAGCAGGCCGATGCAGGCGTGCTCGATGGCGTGCAGCCCCCCGGCCAGGTCCAGGCCCAGATCCTCAATCTCCCCTTGCAGCTCTGGCGGGATGGCGAACCACAGCGCCTGGGTCTCAAAAGCCTGGGGCGGCAGCTCCAGCGGCTCGCGGCTCAGGATCTGGTCGGTGAAATGCTGCTTGCGCACAAAGCCGGTGACCTGCTCGCGCACTCGCACCTGCCCGAAAAAGAGATCGGTCATGGGCAGATGCTCCACCGCCAGCGAGCGCACAATGTGCACCTCGTTGACCTCCATCGCCTGGGTGTAATAGTCCACCTCGGCGGGGCGCGCCGTGGCCACTTTGGCGCCCAGATCGAGCCCGGTGACGAGATACGACTCGCCCTGATGCAGATAGACGCTGCCGGGGTAGAGGCGCAGCAGCGCGGTGGCCGCATCGAGCGTCTCCAACACCTTTTGTGCCCCAAGGTGCCGGGCAGTTTCTGAACTGCCCGGCACCTGATCCGGCACCTCGTGGATGAGCAGAAACGGCGTCCCCGACGTCGCGCGCAGGTTCACCCGCCGCGCCGGATAGTCGTCACGGGGGTAATACCAGCCGTCCTGGCGAGGCGACAGCGCGCCCTCCTCCTCCAGCTCGCGCGCCACCGGCTCCAGGTTGGCGCCAAAGAGCTCCGCCTCCTCGCGCTTGAGCGGCGCCTCGTGGGCGGCGCAGAGCAGATGCGGGCGCAGGATGTAGGAGTTGCCGGGGTCGATGAGGGCGTGCTCCGGCGAGCGCTTGAACAGTGCCTCGGGGTGGCGCATCAGGTACTGATCCAGCGGGTTGTCATAAGCCAGCAGCAAGGACAATGCCGCCCGCCGCCCGCGCCCGGCCCGCCCGGCCTGCTGCCAGGTGCTGGCGATGGTGCCCGGATAGCCCACCAGCACCGTGGCGTCGAGCTGACCCACGTCGATGCCCAGCTCCAGCGCGTTGGTGGCCGTCACCCCCAGCAGCTCCCCGTCAAAGAGGCGGCGCTCGATCTCGCGGCGCTCCTGGGGCATATAGCCGCCGCGATAGGCCCGCACCCGGTCGGCCAGCTCGGGCGCCTCGCGGCGCAGCGCCTCGGTGGCATAGATCAGGATCAGCTCGGCCACCCGTCGCGCGCGCACAAAGGTGATGTTGCGGATCTGCTGCTGGACCATCTCGGACAGGATCAGGCTGGCCTGGCCGTTGACGCTGGCGCGCACGCCGTGGGCGCGATCCACCAGGGGCGGGTTCCACAGCGCAAAGAGCCTCGGCCCCGCCGGCGCGCCGTCGTCGTCGATGAC
>SKLG01000327.1 GCA_007123335.1 Anaerolineae bacterium
CAGATGCTCAACGCTACGGCGGCGGTGGCCAATGGGGGTACGCTCTATCGGCCCCAGTTTGTGCGCCAGGTCATTGATGCCGAGGGGCGGGTGGTCAAGGCTCTGATCCCCGAGCCTATTCGCCAGGTGGATGTCCACCCAGAGTACCTGGCGCTCATCGGTCAGGGCATGCGTGAGGCGGTGACCTTTGGCACGGCCTGGCGCGCCCGCCTGCCGGGCGTTGCCGTGGCCGCCAAGACCGGATCGGCCGAATACTTTGCCCTTGATGACGAGGGCAACGTCATCGTGGATGAGCGAGGTTACCGGCCGACCCATGCCTGGTTCGTGGCCTATGCGCCCTATGAGGATCCAGAGATCGCCGTGGTCGTCTTTTTAGCCGGAGGCGGCGAGGGATCTCAGACAGCGGCGCCGGTGGCGGCGGATATCTTGAGAACCTATTTCGATTTGATGCCATCGGAATCGGGACCCACAGCTACCGATGGCTATTCCGGTTCTGTGGAGGGACTGTAGCAGCTTTACCAGGCAATGGCTCGGCTCAGCGCAGGAGGGACGATATGGCCAATTCGATGTCCATCAAAGGCACTCGCGAGGGGCTCACCATCACCCTCGGCGACGAGGAATTGGGCGCGATGCTCCAGGATTTGGGACGTCATCTGGGCATGCAAGAGGCCTTTTTCCGTGGCGGCACGGTGGCGTTGCGGGTGGGCCAACGCGCGTTGAATGTGGAGGAACTCACGCGCATCCGCGATCTTCTGACCGAGCATCAGATGATCCTGCGCACCGTGGTATCGGCCAACGTTGAGACGGGACAGGCCGCTCAGGAGCTGGGATTGCGCAATCTGGCCGATAGCATGGCGATCGAGTCGACGGAGGGCGGCGAGCCGACAGAGATGCCTCCGTCGCGGATCGCTCATGGCACGCTCGAAGGAACGAGGGGCACCCTGGTGCATCATATCGTGCGTTCCGGGCAGACGGTGCGCCACACCGGGCATGTGGTCGTCCTGGGCGATGTGAATGCCGGTGCCGAAATCGTCGCTGGTGGTGATATTGTCATCTGGGGCGGGCTCTATGGCACCGCCCATGCCGGCGCCATGGGCGATATATCGGCGGTCATTTGTGCTCTGGACATGTCCCCCCTACAATTGCGCATCGGGGAACTTGTGGCCCGCCCTGAGGAGGACGATCCGCGCAAGCCCGTTGCGCCAGAGATGGCCTCTGTTCGAGGGGATAGAATTGTGCTCGAGCCATGGCAGAAGGTGAGAGGGGTGTGACCAGATGCCAACCCGCGTCATCACCATAACCTCGGGTAAAGGTGGGGTGGGCAAGACCACCACAACCGCCAATCTCGGGGTAGCGTTGGCCAATCTGGGCAAGCGCGTGGTGGTCATTGATACCGACATTGGCCTACGCAACCTGGATGTGGTCATGGGCTTGCAGAACCGGATTATCTATGACATTGTCGATCTTGTGGAAGGACGTTGTCGTCTGCGCCAGGCCCTGATCCGCGATCGGACGACGTCAGAGCTCTATTTGCTGCCCGCTGCACAGAGCCACGACAAGTCCGCGGTCTCTCCGGCGGATATGCTGCGCGTGTGCGAGCAATTGCGCGGTGCATGCGATTTTGTGCTCATCGATTCTCCGGCCGGTATCGAGACCGGCTTTCGCAATGCCGTGGCAGCCGCCGACGAGTTTGTCCTCGTCACCACCGCTGATACCTCTTCGATACAGGATGTAGACCGCGTGCTTGGCATCTTGGAGACTGAGGGGCGTCAAGTCGTGGGACTGGTGATCAACCGCCTACATCCCCAACTGGTGCGCCGGGGCGAGATGATGAGCCCCGATCAGGTGGTCAAGATGCTGGCTATCGAGCTGCTGGGCGTGATCCCCGAGACGGAAGAGGTTCTGTTGGCCAATAGCAAAGGGTTGCCCATCGCCTACGATCTGGGCACACTGCCAGGAAAGGTCTATGATCAGATGGCGCGCCGGTTGCTTGGCGAGCGTGTGCCCCATCGCTCGGTGCTCAATAAATCGCCGAGTGTATGGCAGCGGCTCAGTTTTTGGCGGCGGGGCTGATTCCGATGCAGGCGATGGCGGGGCGGCGTCCGATGGCCAACGTGCGCACCATTTGGCGCCATTTTGATCTGCTCCATCTTCTCTCGATGCTGCTGCTCGTCGCTATTGGCCTGGTCATGATCTATAGCTCCTACGATACCGCGCTACCGGACAACACGCCTTTTCTGATGCGTGCAGCGATGCGCCAAGCCCTATTTGCATTGCTGGGATTCGGCCTTTATCTATTCGCCGCGGCCATCGATTATCAGGTGCTCGATACCCTGTCGATCTGGCTATATGCTCCGGTGCTGGTGCTTCTGGCCATCACCTTGGTTCTTGGTCGAACCGATTCTGGCGCCTCGCGATGGCTGACTGCTAACGAGTATTTCGACGTGCAGACCTCAGAGCTGGCCAAGATCGTGATGATCCTGCTGCTGGCCCGTTACCTGGGCCGCGGTCGCGAAGCGCTAGAGAGCCCCAGGCCATTCTTGCTCTCGATACTCATGCTCCTCCCGCCTTTGGCGCTCATCTACATCCAGCCTAACTTTGGGCAAACGGCGATGTTGCTGGCCATCTGGCTGGGCATGGCTTTTTTAGCTGGCGTCCGCTGGCGTCACTTGTTGTTATTGGTCACCATGGGATTACTCATTGCACCGGTGGCCTGGTTTCGCTTTGAGTCCTATATGCGCGGGCGCATCATCATGTTCCTGTTTCCCGGCCAGGATCCCTCCGGCGCGAGCTATAATGTCAACCAGGCGCTGATCAGCATCGGCTCTGGCGGATGGTTGGGCAAGGGTATTTTGCGCGGCACCCAGAGTCAGCTCCACTTTTTGCGCGTGCGCCACACCGATTTCATCTTTTCGGTGCTGGCCGAGGAGATGGGCTTCTTGGGCGCTCTGTTGCTTTTAGCGCTATACGCCACTCTCATTATGCGGTTGGTGCGCATCGCCAAGACTACGCCGGATACATATGGCCGATTGGTGGTCGTCGGCGTTGCGTGTATGCTTTTTGTCCAGACGGTCATCAACGTGGGGTTCAATGTCAGTATTCTGCCCGTCACCGGCCTGCCTCTGCCGTTGGTGAGCTATGGCGGCAGCTCGCTGGTGACGATGATGCTGGCCTTGGGCCTGACGCAAAGCGTGGCCATGCGCAGCAAACCCATCGAGAACGATCTGCTCTCATAATCCAAGGTGCCGGGCACTCGCGTCGGATACGACGCCAGCGTCGGGTACGACGCGAGTGCCCGGCACCTGCGGTGCGCCAGGCCAAGCACCTGGATCAGTTGCTGGAATATCCAAGGAGGAACCATGACCGCGACCGTTCGCGTGCGCTTTGCGCCCAGCCCTACCGGCTACTTTCACCTGGGCTCGGCGCGCACGGCGCTCTATGATTGGCTGTTTGCCCGCCACAAAGGCGGGCAGTTTGTGCTGCGCATCGAGGATACCGACCGCACGCGCTATGATCCCGCCGCCCTGCCCGATCTGATCGCGTCGATGCGCTGGCTCGGCCTCTGCTGGGATGAGGGCCCCGAGGTGGGCGGCGACTATGGCCCCTACTATCAATCCGACCGCATCGAGCTGTATCACGAGTATGCCGAAAAGCTCTTGGCTCAAGGGAGCGCTTATCGTTGCTATTGCAGCCCCGAGCGCCTGGCTCACCTGCGCGAGCAGCAGCGTCAGGCCGGCGAGACTCCGGGCTATGATCGCCACTGTCGTTATCTGACCCAGGCGCAGATCGCCGAGTTTGAGG
>SKLG01000510.1 GCA_007123335.1 Anaerolineae bacterium
CGCCGACAGCTCGGGGGTCACCCAGGGCAGTACGTTCTGCGCCGTCACCAACAAGGGCCGCAGCGCCGGACCCGCCAGCACCCACAGCAGCAGTGTAAACAGCGCTATGCCCATCACCACCGGGACAAAGATACCGGTTACCCGGTCAGCGAACTCTTGGATCGGCACCTTGGTGCCCTGGGCCTCCTCGACCATACGCACCACTTGAGCCAGGAAGGTATCAGCGCCCACGCGCGTAGCCTGGATGCGCAGCAGCCCGCTCTGGTTCACCGTGGCGCCGATCACCTCATCACCCTCGGCCTTTGACACCGGCATCGACTCGCCGGTGGCCATCGACTCATCGACGCTGCTCTCGCCCGAGAGCACCACGCCATCGGTGGGTATCTTTTCTCCCGGGCGGACGATCATGGCATCGCCGACCTTGACCTGGGAGAGAGGCACCTCATACTCCTGGCCATCGACTAGGATATGAGCCGTCTTGGCGCCCAGTTGCAGCAGCTTGCGAATGGCCTGCGAGGCGCGGCCCTTGGCGGTGGCCTCGATATAGCGGCCGGTGAGATGGATGGCCATAATCATGGCTGCCACCCCGGCATAGCTGGACAGAGGCATGACCAGCGACAGAGGGCCGCTGATCCATGAGGCGCTGGTGCCCATGGCGATGAGCGCGTCCATATTGGCGCTGCCGTGGGTCACCGAACTCCATGCCGAGCGGAACGTCATCCAGCCTGGCCATAGCAACACCGGCAAGGCCAGAGCCATCAGAACGATCTCTACCACCAGCATGCTCGGCCAGTGGATCCCGGCAACCATGTGCAACAACATGATCACGATCACCGGGATGGTAAAGCCCCAGGCGATCCACATGCGTCGCTGGGCCTGGGCCAGCTTGAGCGCCTCCAGGTCGGTCTCCTCCGTCAAGACCTCGTCTTGCAGCGCCAACACCTCATAGCCGGCGTCAGCCACCGACTGTTTGAGCGCATCCAGGGTCACAACCCCTGGCAGATACTCGACAGTGGCCCGCTCGGTGGCCAGGTTGACATTGGCCGACACGACGCCCTCGGTCTTGTTCAGGGCGCGCTCTACATGGCGCACGCAGGCAGCGCAGGTCATCCCGCCGATGGGCAGGATCACGCGCTCTACCCGAGCATCATAGCCACTCTCGCGTATTTTTTTGATCAATTGTGACGTCTCTATGACCAACGGGTCGAACGTGACGGCAGCTCGCTCGGTGGCGATATTCACATTCGCCGCCTCGACCCCCTCAGCGCGACTCAGTGTGCGCTCGACGGTGCGCGCGCAACTGGCACAGGTCATTCCCAGAACATCAACCTCGACATGTTTCTGGGCCATAGTTTCCTCCTTGCCGCCAACAGGCTACTAACAACTCCCGCCACAGTATAGCAAAGTTAAGTCACTTTGTCAACAATATGCGAACGGATTGTATCACAGACTCGGACAATGCGCCATGCACACCCGTGCATATGAACCCCTTGTCTTGTGTCTCCCGCCTCACCTTTTGCTGCGCGAGTTTACGGACTCTTTAGCCAGCAACCTGCAACAGTTCATGGCGCATTTATCTTGCTCTGCCCAGCGAGTGATATGCTTGCCATAGACGTAAAAGGTTGTTTAGCAAGACAGGAATATATTCTCTTGTTCATAGGGCAAACATTCTGTCCACTGATATTGACGTCAAAGCACAGCCCATTGTACGTGCAGGGGTGGAATCCTATCCTAAAGGGAGATGGCGCCGCCTGGCCACGGCGCCGTTTCGACCCCACCCCTGGCGTCCCTCATTGGCCACCAGGTAACCCTAGGACGACAAAGTAGATCCATCCTGCGTGTTGGAGGAAATGGTGAAAAGACTCCCCAAGTGGCTTCTATGGCCGATAGTCGTTATCTTGTTGTGTGCTCTCGTGCTCCAAGCCGGCGCCGCCCCTGAAACCGCTGCTTCCCGTGCGGCGTTACAGCGAATTCCCCCCGGCAGCCCTCAGGTAGTGTCCATCCTCTATCGCTTCTTTGATTGGGGTAACGACTGGCAAAACCTCAAGCCCGAGTATGGCCCCATCGGCGCCATCCACTTTTACATGTGGGAGGATGTGAACCCCGCGCCGGGCGTCTATAACTGGTCGGTGATCGACCGGCATCTGGACCGTGAGCGCCAACTGAAGGTCACCCTGCAGGACGGCACTGAAATCCCGAAACCGGTGGTCATCCAGATCTTTCCCTACATCTCTAGCGCCAGCGGTTGGGAGAATGTCTTTTTCTACGATGGCACGCCCGAGTGGGTCTATGATGAGATCGACAAAGAGAACCCGGACAATCCTCGACCCATCGTCAATGGCCGCAAAGTAGGCTACAAGCTAACCGGCTGCAATACCATGGCCGTGCTGCCCATGTATGATAGCCTCATCTGGCAAGATGCCTATTTCGATGCCGTGCGCGCCTTTGGCGCGCGCTATAACAACGATCCGCAGGTCACCTCGGTGGTCATCAACACCGGCCTCGATGGCGAAACCCAGGCGATCAAGGATTTCCACTGCAACTGGCAATACCTCCTCGACACCCAGTTGCCGGGTGGGGTACGCTATCGGTTCGGCCAATACATGCTCAGCGCCATGGATGTCTATCGCGAGGCCTTTCCTGACAAGGCGATCTTTATCAACAATGCCTGTGGCGGCGGGGGCACACGCAAAGCGACCTCGGACTATGCCGCGAGCCTCAACCCCCCTGTAGGGCTCAAGCACTCGGGGATGTGGGTCGATCTGGACAGCCATCAGGGCTATGGCAACTTTATCGGGTCGTGGGATATGATCAACGCCTATTCGATGACCCTACCGATCTGGCTCGAATCGGCCTATGGCTTTGGCAGCAGCGAGCTCAAATACTGGTCGCTGATCGCCGGATTGCACTACCATCCCGACGCCATGGACATGCACCCTGACTTTTTCACCATGACCGACCCCGAGGTACTGCGCTGGGTTGGGAATCATCTGGGGCGTTCGCTAGAGGACACCCCATCGGTGTGGACCGTACTCAGGGATGCCGAGTATCCCCTGCAGATGTGGAGCACCGGCGGGGTGTCGGGCAAGATGGGCGATTGGGCCTTTTGGCTCTATCGTCGCAATCTGCCTGGCGGCAAGGCGCCAAGGGTATGGCGCGAGCAGCTCCCCACCGCAGCCCGGAATCATATATACTCTCGACAGACCCGCCGCACCGATCAGGCAGCGGGGCAGCCGTACATGATCTTTGAGATCGATGAAGGCTATCCCTATGTCGGCCAGCCGTCTGTCAGTGTGACGCCGTCGGGTGTCTCTTTTGTTGTGCGGGTGATCTTTTTGAATCACGGTCAGGATACCCTTTCCCTCGAATACCGCAACGACGCCGGCGAGCTGGTCGCGCAAACGATACAAAAGGGTCCACACTTGGGACCGGTGGATAGCTGGGTCGAGCACCAGTTTATCCTGGAAGACGCCTTTATGGCCAATAACTTGACGGCCGAAGGAGGCGATTTCCGCATCTCGAGCAACTATGACGGTGACGAGTACGTGCATCTGGTGCAGGTGAGCGGCGCCTGGGGTGAGCCGCCTCCGCCTACCCCTTTGCCCAGCGCCACGCCGACACCGACGATGACGCCTACATCGACGGCAACCCACACGCCCACGGCGACCTATACCCCTTTGCCTACGGCTACACCGCGCACCGTAGGGTCAAGCATGGTCGCTGACGCTGTCTTGGACGCCGAACGTCCTGAAGAGCGCCTGGGCGCAGCCGAGCGTCTGGCCGTCAGCAGCGA
>SKLG01000035.1 GCA_007123335.1 Anaerolineae bacterium
CGCTCGGCGCAGGCGCCACAGCCGATGCACGACTCGGCATCCACCTGGGCCACATAGCCCGAGGCGATGAGCATCGGCGTGCCCTGGCGATGGGCGGTCATGGCGCCGCAGCAGCAGGAGCAGCAGTTGCAGATGGCGTAAAAGCGGTCCAGCATCGCTTCTTTGAAAAAGGCGTGGTGCACGTGGCCGCGATCGGCTTCGGCGGCCAGGATCTCGGTCGCCTCCTCCGCCGTGATCGAGCGGGCGCGGGTGGGGTGGTGCTCCAGGATGAACGAGGCAAAGGGCTCGCCGACGATGAGGCAGACGTCCAGGGGCAGGCAGGGATCGGTGCGCGCCAGGCGACAGGGGCAATCCAGGGCGACGATGGGTCCCTGGCCAGAGAGGAGCAGGTGGCGGGCGTTCTCGTGGGGGATGACCTGCTCGGGGAGAATGGCATCCACCGCCTCGCCCACGGCCACCAGTCGCGTCGCGCCGTCGATGGGCACCACCTTGCCATGATACTCGGCGCCCCAACGCTGCGGCCCGTTCTTGCCCAGGGCACGCACCAAAAAGGGGCCGAACAGTGCCCGCAGGGGCCACAGCTCGCGCCGTTCGCCGATGGCCGAGCCGATATAGCCATAGGGCCAGCGGCCATAGGCATAGCCGTGGAGGATCTTCCACCAGCTCTGGCCCGCGCGGCGGCCGGCGCGGATAAAGGCCAGGGTAGACGACGACAGCAGACGGTCGAGCAGAGGTCGATGGCTACGGGTTGCGGACATGTGTCACTCCTTCCACGACGCCGATAGCGCCTCTTATTTTACGGGGAGTCAGCTCCTCAGCGGGCCGATGGCGACGCCTTGGGTTTGTCAGAGCCCTGCGGGAGCGCATAGCCCCACTCCCGGAACGCCCATCCCCAAGCCTGGGCGATGCGTCGGCGCAGCCCGGCGGGCAGGGGACGATAGCGGTTCTTCTTATAGCCGGCATTGGCGCGCACATATTCCTCGATGCGCGGCCTGGCCTGCTCAAAGCCGTCCAGCCGCAGCTCGGCGTAGATACGCTCCATCTGCCCTACCATGTCCTGCTCCAGGTCTTCAAAGCGCACCTCGCTGAACTGGCCCTCGGGCACCAGATCCTTCTCCTCGAAAAAGGCCTCGTAGAGGAGTTGGTAACGCCTCAAAATGTCATCGCGCAGACGCCCGCGCCCCCCCTTTTGCAGCGCCAGGGCGCGAACTGCCGTGCGATAGAAGCGTCGCGTCGAGCGATAGACATCATAAGGGTTACGGCTGATGTGCACAAAGCGCGCGTCGGGGAACAGCTCCAGCAACAGCCGAATGCGTCCGGTGTGGGTGGGCGACTTGATCACCAGCGGCTTTTGGTGCAGGTAGGTGAGCTTTTTCATGTACTGGAGCATGGCCTGCTTCCACTCGTCCACCAGCCTCTGCGGCACGCCGCGGAAGGTCAGATAACGATCATAGTAGCGGGCGTGGCGGGGAAAAAGCCAGCCCATATAAGGCGAGCGATAGCTCATCAGCGCCAGCGCCCACTCGTCCTCGGCGGGGCTGGAGACGTTGACGGTGATATTGTCCATGGGCCGGCCCCGGGAATCCAAGTGTCCCAGTTTCAGCGCCAGGGTGCGCTCCATCAAAAAGGTGTGCGGACGCATCACCTGAAAGAGGCTGGGGTAGGCAAAGCGCTCGTCGAGGCTGAGCAGCTCGTGCAACAGGGTCGTGCCGCTGCGCCAATGTCCCAGGACAAAGATGGGCTCCCGCACCTGCACGTCGGCCAGCGCCGCGCCAAACCGCCAATCCTCGATGCGCTTGACCACGCCATTGACCAATCCCACGGCGGCGCCCAGGAGCGCGGCGGGCAAAAAGGTGGGATCGACGCCCATCCGCCGACCGCGAAAGGCGCGCAACCAGTCGTGGGTGGTCATGCCGGCGGTGGCCATAGCCGTCATGCGGAGCTGGCCGCGCTGGCCGGTCATGTTGGAGATGGTCTCGCGTATGGCGCGCATCCAAGATTTAAAGCGGCTTTGCCGCGTAACGGACATGTCTTGCACCTCATCCGTGATATACTTTACAAATCCTATAATGTATACTCATTATAGGGCAGAAGCGGGAAATACTCAAGTTTGAGACGTCTTTGACATTATTCATGCCGCGCAATCTCCCACAGACGAACCGTACCGTCATCGGAGGTGGAAGCCAGCGTAGCGCCATCGGAGGCAAAGGTAAGGCCGCGCACCAACGCTGTATGGCCACGGAGGGAGTGCAAGACGACCCCTTTTTGAGCATCCCACAGATAAATACTGCCATCCAACGCCCCGGTCGCCAGTATTTGGCCATCCGGCGAAAAGGCTACACTCCACACCAGCATGGCGTGATCAGGGAGGATATGGCTTGGATCTTGCGTGGCGAGGTTCCAGAGGCGAACGGTTCCATCGGCCGAGACGGACGCCAGAGTACGGCCATCGGGCGAGATGTCGATGCCCAGCACCCAATGGGTGTGCCCCGAGAGGCCCCCCTGAGCAGCACCGGTGGCCGTGTTCCAGAGGCGAATGGTGCCGTCATCCGAGCTGGTGGCCACCATGCTGCCGTCCGGCGCAAGGGCGACGCTGCGCACGGCTTCAGCATGCCCCTCAAAGACGTGCACCGTCCGACCCTGCTCCACATCCCACAGACGGGCCATCTTGTCTGCCGAGCCGGTGATCAGCCAGGCGCCGTCGGCGGAGAGTGCCAGACTTCGGACGCAGGCGGTGTGTCCCTCAAGGCTGCGCAATGGCCTCCTTTGGACAGCATCCCACACCATCACGCTGCCATCCCAGGCGCCGGATATGAGCAGCGATCCATCGGGCGAAAAGCGCACCACCCGCGCCGGCGCCCGGTGGCCCCACAGCGTCTCCCGCAGCGCGCCATCGCCCACATCCCACAGGCGCACGGCCGCGTCATCGGAGGCCGACGCCAACATGCGCCCATCGGGCGAAAATGCAGCGCCGCGCACAGAGGGGATGTGACCATTCGCGCCCTCGCGCCATTCCCCGGTGTCGACACTCGCCAGACCGATGGCCCCATCGATGGACGCCATCGCCACCGTCTGCCCACTGGTGGAAAGGGCCATGTGGGAGATGAAACCGGCCTCCTCGGCAATGATGCGCGGCTCGCCATCCTCAGCCAGATCCCACAGCCGCACCCTCCCGTCCTCCCAGAGCACCGCCAGGGTGAGGTCGTCAACCAAAACGGCCCGTACAGCGGGGATATCGCCCAGGCTCAACGTGCGCAATGCGCGCCCCTGGTCGACATCCCAGAGGCGCACCGACCCGTCAGCCGAGGCGGTCACCAGGGTGTCGCCCTTGGGAGAGAAGGAAACACTGCGCACAGGGGCTTGGTGCCCCGCGAGGGTTTGGCTTATTGCTCCATCGGTGAGGCTCCACAAGCGCGCTGTGCCATCGAACGAGGCCGTAGCCAGGGTTCCGCCATCTGGTGACAGCGCCACAGCTCCTACCCCATTGGTATGGCCGGTGAGAGTGTGCAACGCCGTCCCACTGGTGAGATTCCACACGCGCGCGACGCCGTCCCAACCACCCGTCGCCACCATGTCGCCGTTCGCGCCCATGGCCACGCTCGCTACCGAGGCCCCATGGGCGGAAAAGGTGGCTACCACGCGCGCCAGGTCCCGATCATACACCGTCGCGCTGCCGTCCACGGCGCCCCAGACCAGGGTACGACCATCGGGAGAGAGCACCGCATCCACGACGGGAACCGCCGTCTCTATATAGGCTATCTGCCGCATATCGGCCACGTCATAGAGATAGAC
>SKLG01000423.1 GCA_007123335.1 Anaerolineae bacterium
AGATGGCCCAGCGCATGGCCCCCTATCGCCCCCGCTGGCTGGAGGAGCCGGTGCAGCCCGACCGCATCGAGGCCTATGCTCGCATCCGTCGCGAGGGCGGCATCCCCATCGCCGGCGGGGAACACGAATACACCCGCTGGGGCTTCAAGGTGCTCCTGGATGCCCAAGGTGTGGACGTGATCCAGGCCGACCCCGACTGGACCGGCGGCATCACCGAGTTGGTCAAGATCTGCGCCCTCGCCTCGGCCTATGACAAGCCGGTGATCCCCCACGGCCATTCGGTGGTGCCGGCGCTGCACGTCATCGCTTCCCAGTCGCCGGCGGTGTGTCCGCTACTCGAATATCTGGTGCTGCACAATCAGGCCAAGCAATGGTTCCACAAGGAAACGTTCATGCCCGAGAATGGCCTGATAAGGTTACCGACCGAGCCCGGCCTGAGCATCGAGCTTGATCCCGAACGCGTTGAGCGCCAAGAGACGTTACACTGGTAGTCGATCCATCATAAAGGAGTCTGCTATGGACAACCTACGCATGCGTCAGGTCCACCTCGATTTCCACACCGCCGGACAGATCGGCGACGTGGGCGCCGACTGGGACGCCGAGGCGTTTGTGGACACGCTCAAGCGCGCCCACGTTGACTCGATAACCTGCTTTGCTCGCGGTCATCACGGTTATGTCTACTATCTGCCCACCCGTTTCACGCCCCACCCCTCTCTGCGCGTCGATCTCCTTGGCCAGCAGATTACGGTGTGTCACCGCGAAGGGATCCGCGTGCCGATCTATGTCACCGTCGGCTGGGACGAGCTGACCGCCGAGCGCCACCCCGAGTGGCAGCAAGTAACGCCAGAAGGAGTGCTGGGAGAAGCGGGTCCACTGGCAGCCCGTTGGAAGAACCTCTGCCTGAATACTCCTTATGTCGAGTTTGTTTGGGAACAGACCAAAGAGGTGCTCGATCTGTTCGGCGATGAGGTGGATGGCTTCTTTTTCGACATTATCCACCAGCGCGATTGTGTGTGCCGCTTTTGCCGTCAGGGCATGGCGAAGCAAGGGCTGGACCCGCTGAACCCCGAGCATCGCGCCGGCTATCACAAGGCTGTAGAGGATGGCTTTCGCGAGCGCTTCTCCCAGCAAATACGCGCCGTGCGCCCCGAGGCGACGATCTTCTACAACTCGGGCCATGTGGGCTATCGCCTGCGGGACACGCTGGATACCTTTAGCCACCTGGAGCTCGAATCGCTGCCCAGCACCGGCATGTGGGGCTATAACCACTTTCCCCTCAGCGTGCGTTATGCCCGCACCCTGGGCAAGCCCTTGTTGGGCATGACCGGCAAGTTCCACACCGCCTGGGGCGACTTTGGCTCCTTTAAGAACCTGCCGGCGCTCCAGTTCGAGTGCTTTCAGATGTTGGCCAACGGCGCCGCATGCAGCATCGGCGACCAACTACACCCGCGCGGGCGGCTCGGGCGCGCTGCCTACGAGCTCATCGGCGAGGTGTATGCCAGCGTCGAGGCCAAAGAGCCCTGGTGCATCGGCGCCGAGGCCCAGGCCGAGATCGCGGTATTCAACGTCGAGGCGGTGGGTGCTGAGGAGGGTCGGGTGGACCCCAGCAACACCGGCGCGCTGCGCATGCTCATGGAGGCCCACCACCAATTCGATCTGGTGGACGATCGCGCCGATTGGAGCGGCTACAAAGTGCTCGTTCTGCCCGACAAGGTGCCCCTGGACGAGGCGCTGGCGGCCAAGGTGCGCGGCTATCTGGAGAGTGGCGGCAAGATCATCGCCTCCTACCGCTCCGGCCTGACGCCAGCGGGCGACGCCATGGCGCTGGACGCATTCGGGCTGTGCTATTTGGGCCCGGCGCCTTATGTGGCCGATTACGTCGTGCCGCGACCGGAGCTAGGCGCGGGACTCGCCGAGGACACCGAATTCGTGTTCTACGAACAGGGGATACAAGTGGAGCCGCTGGCGGGCACGCGCACCCTCGCCGACACGTGGGCGCCCTATTTCAATCGAACGTGGGACCATTTTTGCTCTCACCGCCAGACGCCGGCCGCCCTGGGCCAGGACGCCGGGTATCCGGCTATCACGTCCAACCCATCGGACCAGGTGATCTACTTCGCCCATCCACTCTTTGATGGCTATCGCCAGCAGGCGGTGGGTTGGTACAAGCAACTCTTTCTGGCCGCCCTGGCCCAGCTCCTCCCAGAGCCGATGCTTGTGACCAATGCCCCGAGCACCGCTCAGGCCACCCTCCTGCGCCAACCTCTGCCACATTCCGAGGGAAGCCGCACCATCGTGCATTTGCTGCACTATATTCCCGAACGTCGCGGCCTCGAGTTCGACACCATCGAGGACGTGATCCCGTTGCATAACATCGAGCTGTCTTTCCGAACGCCGACCGCGCCTGGCCGTGTCTATCTGGCGCCTCAGGGCGACGAATTGTCGTTCACTTACGAGGACGATCGAGTGCACGTGGTCGTGCCCAGCGTCATCGGGCACCAGATGGTCGTCGCCGAATGAGCCGAGAAGCTGCGAGTCTTTGCACACACTTGGGACAAGGAGCAAATCATGAAGATCATCTCCGCTGACATCTATTCCTGCGACGTAAATCCCGCGAATGGCAACTGGATTCCGGTCCTGCTGCGGCTGCGCACCGACGAGGGCATCGACGGCGTAGGCGAGCTGGCCCTGGCCTATGGCACCGGCAGCGACGCCGGCGTGGGCATGCTCAAGCAGATGGCCGAGCGCTTTGTGCTCAACGCCAACCCCATGCGCATCGAGGCCATGTGGCACACGCTGTTTCGCCGCACCTTCTGGGGACAGGGTGGCGGTCCGGTGGTCTATGGGGCGATGAGCGCCATCGACATGGCCCTATGGGACATCAAGGGCAAGGCGCTGGGCGTTCCAGTCTGTGCGCTGCTGGGCGGCCCAGTGAGCGATACCCTGCGCGTCTATGCCAACGGCTGGTACACCACCCGCACTGACGAAGGACAACGAAGCTGCGGCAGCCCCGAGGAATATGCCGAGGCGGCGCAAAAGGTGGTGGCCGACGGCTATAACGCCATGAAATTCGACCCCTTTGCCGTACGCGCCGATGGCGTGTGGGACTATCCGGAGCGCCTCTTGACCAAAGAGCGGGCCGATCTGGCCTACGCCCGCGTCGCCGCCGTGCGCGACGCCGTGGGGCCTGATGTCGACATCCTCGTTGAGGTGCATGGCAACCTGGGCACCACCTCGGCCATCGAGTTCGGCCGGCGCATCACCGATCTGCGCCCCTTTTTCTATGAGGAGCCGGTGGATGCCATGAACGTCGAGGCGATGCTCAAGGTCTCGCAGAACGTCCCCGTGCCCATCGCCGCCGGGGAGCGGCTGTACACCCGCTACGGTTTTCGCGAGTACATCGAAAAGCAGGCGCTGGACATCTTGCAGCCCGACATGGGCCTGGCCGGCGGGATCAGCGAGGTGAAAAAGATCGTCGCCTACGCCGAGACCTATGACATTCATGTGCAGCCGCACAACTGCGCCGGTCCGGTGAGCACCGCCGCCGCCGTGCAACTCGATGCCTGCATCACCAACTTTGTCATCCAGGAGTGGTTCCCTTACCGCACCGACGGCACGTATGAGCTGGTGGAGGAGGCGCTGGAGCCCAAGGCCGAGGACAGCACCTATACCTTGCCCGACGCGCCGGGGCTGGGCGTGACGCTGAATGAGGAGGTTGTGAGTAAGTACTTGGCTGTCCATGTGGAATAAGCGTCTTGAAGAGCGGGTGAGACACCCGCGCCCCGGTGTGCA
>SKLG01000211.1 GCA_007123335.1 Anaerolineae bacterium
CGCATGGCCGGCGAAGGGGAGCCCGGTCGGAACGGCGGCAAGCCGGGAGACGTGTTTCTCGTCGTCACCGTTCGCGACCATCCGCGCTACCGGCGCGAGGGCGACAACCTGCGGATAGAGATGCCTGTGGAGCTCTATGACCTGATCCTGGGTGGCACCATTACCGTGCCCACCCTCAAGGGGCGGGTGGAGCTGAGTATCCCCCCCGAGACCCGAGCGGGCCAGACCTTCCGCCTGCGTGGCCAGGGCATGCCCAAGCTGCGTCAGCCGTCGGAACATGGCGATCTCCTGGTGGAGGTCCAGCCGGTGATCCCGCAGGATCTCACCGAGGGCGAAAAGGAACTCTTTGAGCAGTTGGCCAAGATGCGGAGTGTCACCGCATAGACGAGGGAGTAGGCGGGTGATGCATCATCGTCGTTCAGCATGGATATCCATTCTATTGGTCCTGGTGCTGGTGGGGTGCACGATCTCGATAGATTTGGAGCAGGCGATCCTGGCCAACGCGGACCCCGATGCAAACCCGGCCCAACAGATCGTGGTGTATACGCCCGCGCCCGACAATGATGTGGCCCTGGCAGAGCAGCCGCTGAGCGATCAACTGTTCAGCAACCTGTCTCTGGAACTATGGGAGGCGCTGTTGGATGCCGTCGATGAGGTCAACAGCCGCGTCTATGAAGAGGTCAGCCCCTCGGTGGTCCATATCACCAGCCGCGTCATAGCCAGGGACTTTTGGGGCGGTTGGCGGCCCTCGGAGGGCGCAGGCTCGGGCTTTGTGATCGACCGAGAGGGCCACATTGTCACCAATCACCACGTCATTGAGCGCGCCGAAACCATAGAGGTTACGTTGCTGGATGAGACGGTGGTCGAGGCACAGGTGGTAGGGGTGGATCCCCTCAGCGACCTCGCCGTGCTGCGCGTCGACGTGGATCCCGACGCGCTCCATCCGGTGACCATGAGCCCCTCCGACGAGATCAGGGTCGGCCAGCGGGCCATCGCCATCGGCAATCCCTTTGGGCTCGACTGGACCATGACCATCGGCGTGGTGAGTTCCGTCGGGCGCCCGTTGCAACTCTCGGATAACCGCATTTTGTATGGCGTGGTGCAGACCGATGCAGCCATCAACCCGGGGAACTCGGGCGGGCCGCTGCTCAACGCGCGCGGCGAACTCATCGGCGTCAACACCGCCATTCGGCGGGGGGCGGACAACATTGCTTTTGCCATCCCCCTGTCGACGGTCCAACGGGTGGTGCCGGAGCTCATCGCCAATGGGCGCTATCCACGCCCCTGGCTGGCCATCAGCGGCTATAGCGTTACGCCCGAGCTGGCTGAGCGTCTGGATCTGCCTGTCGAGCGCGGCGTGTTGATCGTTCGCGTTCAGCCTGGGGGACCCGCCGATCAGGCCGGGCTGCGCGGCGCACAGCGCGAAGTGGTCATCGGCAACAGCCGTTTGTGGGTCGGCGGCGATCTTTTGGTGGCCATTGATGGAACGCCCATCGCCGACAATGCGGCATTGCACGAATACCTTGAGACAAGGGTCCGGGTGGGCCAGGAGGTAGAGCTCACCGTCTACCGTGACGGCCAGGAGATCACCGCGCGGACCATTCTGCAAGAGCGGCAGCCATAAGCATGAGCCGTATCTTTCCGCTGCCGCATGTTTGAAAGGGGGTGCACATGTCCGATAGACAACTACCCGAAGATGAACCGTGTTACGTCATCAGCGTCGCTGCCAAGCTGGTCAACCTGCACCCGCAGACGCTGCGTTACTATGATAAAATCGGCCTGATCCAGCCTGATCGCACCGAGGGGCGTATTCGCCTCTATTCGCCGCGCGATATCCGCAAATTGCGCAAGATCGCCCGGCTCACCGAGGACCTGGGCGTGAACCTGGCCGGCGTGGAGGTGATCCTCAACATGACGAACCGCATCCGTGAGCTGCAAAGGGAGGTGGAACAGGTCCGTCGCGAGAGTCAGGCAGAAATTCGCGCACTGCGCAAGGTGATCGCCGAACTGGAGGCCAAGGCGTATACGGGCAGGCGTGGCGATCAGATCATCAATGTGATTCCGACCCCACTAGAGAGCAACGAGGAGGATGAGCGATGATCGGCGAACAAGAGCTTCAGACGTTGGTCGAGTTTGAGGATGGGCCGGTGCTGAGCGTCTATCTGGATACCGACCTGTCGGACAAGTCCAAAGAGGCGGTCAAGCTAATGTTCCGCAGCCTGGTGCGCGACCTGCAGGCCGACTCGGATCAGGATGTGCCGGCCGAGGAGATTCGCGCCGTACAACGCTGGCTCGATTTCGAGTACGACTGGCAGTCGCGAGGCGTGGCCGTCTTTGCCGCCGGGGACGCCCTTTGGAAGGTGATCCCGCTGCCCATCGCCGTCAGTTCGCGCGTCTTTTACGCCGAGCATCCCTATCTGCGCCTGTTGACCGATATTCAGGATCGCTTTGGCGACTATACCGTGGCCCTCGTCGATCGCCAGACCCTGCGCCTCTTTGCGGTGGCCTGGGGGCGGATCGAGTCGGTGACAGAGGCGGCGGGCGAGGAGCTCAAGCGTCATCGCCAGGGCGGCCAGGCCGCCGCACGCTACCAGCGCCACGAGGATAACCTGGCACTGCACAATCTCAAAGCCGCGGCAGAGACCATACAGACCTATTGCCAGCAAAGTGGCTGCAAACGCCTGATGCTGGGCGGCAGCCCCGAGGTCATCGCCCAGTTCAGGGACCTGCTGCCCCATCCGTTGCGCGAGCAGGTCATCGGCGAGTTTCCCGCCGACATGGATGCCTCGCTGAACGAGGTGCTCAGCCGCTCGCTGGACATCCTGCAACAGGTAAACGCGGAGGAGGAACGAGAGCTGGTGGCACAGGCCATCACCGCCGCCGCCAAGGGCAGCAACGGCGTCACCGGCATTGCCGACACCCTCTATGTCCTGCACCAGGGGCGGGTGCGCGTACTGCTCGTCGGAGAGCACTATCGCGCCCCTGGCTTTGTATGTGTAAGCTGTGGGTATGTCGCCGTACAGCAGGAGGCGGCCTGCTCCTTCTGCCAGAACGACAAGGTGGTCGAGAGCGCGGATGTGGTCAACCTGGCCATTCACAAAGCCCTCGAGACCGGCGCCGATGTCAACATTGTGCGCGACAGCGAGGAGTTGGAGCAGGCGGGCGGCATCGCCGCCATTTTGCGCTACTAGATGTTTACATATTTTAAATTCATCACATAAAGGAAAACTATATTAGAATGGAGACTGTTACATGGCACTAAATATGAACCGCTATACCCAGAGAGCCCAGGAGGCCCTCGCGGCCGCCCAGGAACTCGCTGAGGAATATAATCACAGCCAGATCGAGGTGGAGCATCTGCTCCTGGCCCTATTGCATCAAGAGGGCGGCGTGGTGCCCCAGATCGTCAACAAGCTCGGCGCGCCCAGCAATGCCCTGGCCCAGGAGGTCGAGGCCGAGTTGGGGCGCGTGGCCCAGGCCTATGGCCCGGTGCAGCGCTATCTGTCCAACCGGGTGAGCGCCGTGCTGCGCGCCGCCCAGGACGAGGCCGAGCGCATGCGCGACGAGTTCATCTCCACGGAGCACCTCTTCCTGGGGATCCTCGCCGCCGACAAGGGCCGCGCCGGCGATCTGCTGCGCCGCCATAACCTCTCGGTGGAGGCCGTCTACCAGGTGTTGACGGATATCCGTGGCACCCAGCGGGTCACCGACCAGAACCCCGAGGGCCGCTATCAGGCGCTGGAAAAGTACGCTCGCGACATCACCCAGATGGCCACCCAGGGCAAGCTC
>SKLG01000449.1 GCA_007123335.1 Anaerolineae bacterium
CCTGCCGCACGGTGTTGTGCCCCACCAGCCAGGCCAGGTTGCACGACATGCCCATGTCGGCGATGGCTTGCAGATACTCGCTGAAGGTGCGCCAGGTCACGGCGCCAACCGCTCCATTCTGGGAATACTGGCGCAGGCGCCCCTCGATCTCGGCGCGCGAGGGGTGATTCAGATCGCCGCTTACCGGCGCGTTGCCGTTGCCGCAGTTGCCGACGATCTCGGTGGTCACGCCCTGACGGATGGTGCTCTGGGCCAGGGGGTTGGCGTGGATCGACCAGTCGGTGTGGCTGTGCACGTCGATGAACCCCGGCGCGACGATTTTGCCCGTGGCGTCAATGACCTGCCTGGCCTGCGCCCCCTCTAACGGCCCCACGTCGACGATGCGCTCGCCGGCGATGGCCACGTCGGCGGGATAGGTCGGGTTGCCGGTGCCGTCGGCCAGCCAGCCGTGGCGAATGAGAATGTCCAACATCGGTAATGTCCCTCCTTGTCGATGATCGATGTGAAGACGCGGCTAGGCCAGCATGGCCAGCCCGCGCTCGATGATGGTCGCCAATTGCGCCCGGTGCTCCGGCGAGACCTCCACCAGCGGCGGGCGCACGATGCCGGTGGGCCGGCCCCTCAGCCCCAGCCCGGCCTTGAGCAGCGAGATGCCATAGCCGGGCACCTGGTTGCGCAGCTCGGTGTAGGGCCGATAAAAGCCCTCCACCCAGCGGTCGATCTCGGCTCCATCCTGCCGCTCCAGCGCGGCGTCAAAGGCCCAGGCGATCTCGGGCACGAACTCGATCCCCCCCGGAGAATAGCTGCGGATGCCCGCCGCCGTGTAGGCCTTGGCGTACATCTCGGCCGAGGGCATGCCGTTGGCCAGCAGGAAGGCGTCGCCCAGCAGGTCGCGCACCTGGGCCAAAAGGTCCAGGTCGCCATAGCCGTCCTTCATGCCGATGACGTTGGGGTGCGCCTCCACCAGGCGGGCCATCGTCTCCGGCGCGAACACGGCATTGTCGCGGTGATAGACCAGCACCGCCAGCTCGGTGGCCCCAGCGATGGCGCCATAGTGGGCCAGCAGGCCCTCCTGCGGGCCGGCGGCGAGGTAGGGCGGAAAGACCAGCAGAGCGTCGGCGCCGGCCTCTTGAGCACTGATGGCCTGCTCCATAGCCAGCCTCGTGCCATAGCCCACGCCGGCCACCACCGGCGCCCGCTGGCCCACCTCCTCCACCGCCGCGCGCACCAGCGCCCGGTGCTCGTCGGCGCTCACCGACCACAGCTCGCCGCTGCCGCAGCAGATAAAGTAGCAGCTCGGCTGTTGGGCAAAATCCTCCTCCAGCCAGCGCAGATGCCGGCGAAAGCGCGGGATATCGACCTCCTCCAAAGAGATAAAGGGCGTGTGCACAAAGGGCAGCAGGCCGCCGATCTGCGCCTGGACCTGGGCGGGTTCTCGTCGCGACATGGACCTCCTCCGTAGGTAAAGTGGAATGACCTCGTGGCCGCAAGGATACCAGAGACGGCGCGCATCCGCCAATGCGCCGCGTCCGGCTTGTGCCCGCTCTGGCTTAACAGTATGATGGGATCACAATATCTGAAAAGGAGAGCGTGGCATGTCCCAAGAACTGGATGCCTGGCTGGCGCAAACCGTCGAGGAACCCCTCGATCCCGAGCTGCCCATCTGCGATCCCCATCACCATCTGTGGGAGGACCGGGGGAACCGCTTCACCCCCTATCTCTTGCCCGAGCTACGCCGCGACACCGCCGACCACAACGTCGTGCACACCGTCTTTGTGGATTGCATGTCTCACTATCGCACCGAGGGGCCGGAGGAGCTGCGCCCGGTGGGCGAGACGGAGTTTGTGCGCCAAGTCGCGGAAGGGAGCGCGCGCACGCCGGGCTGCAAGATCATGGGCATCGTGGGCTTTGCCGACATGACCCTGGGCGACGCCGCGCAGCCCGTGCTGGAGGCGCACGTCGAGGCCGGCGGATGGCGCTTTAAGGGGATTCGCCACGCCTCCTCGTGGGACCCCAGCCCCGACATTGGCGGCTATCGCAACCCGCCGCCGGGCCTGCTGCTGGACGAGACGGTTCGCAAGGGGATCGCCTGCCTCGACCGCATGGAGCTGAGCTTTGACGCCCAGGTCTATCACCACCAGCTTTTGGAGGTGGCCAGCCTGGCCTGCGCCTTTCCGGGGATGCCGATCATCCTCAACCACACCGGCATCCCGCTGGCCATCGGCCCCTACGCCGACAAGCGCGAGGAGACGTTCGCCTACTGGCGCGCCAGCATGGCCGAGCTGGCCCGCTGCGAGAACGTCTTTGTCAAGGTGGGCGGGTTCGGCATGGGCTCCTTTGGTTTTGGCTGGCACGAGCGGGAGCGCCCCGCCGGCTCGGAGGAGGTCGCCGCGGCCATCGCTCCCATGGTGCACGCCTGCATCGAGCTGTTTGACCCGGCGCGCTGCATGTTCGAGAGCAACTTTCCGGTGGACCGAATGGCCTTTTCGTTTACGGTGCTGTGGAACGCCTTCAAGCGGGTCACGCAAGACCTGTCGCCGGCGGAAAAGGCGGACCTGTTCCACGACACGGCGGCCCGCGCGTATCGGCTGACCTAGCGGGCCTGTAGCCCTACCCCCTCCCGAAGGGGGCAGGTGTGAGTGAGGTGCGCGATGGACAAGCACACGGCGCCTGAGGATCGCATCGTGTTCCATGGCTCCTTGGAGCAGCTTTTGGCCAAGGTCGAGTCGGGCGAGATGGCGCCCAAGTTGCAGGCTTCTCACGCGCCGCCCTGCAAGTTCTGGACCGCCTTTCAGGTGATCAACGGCATCCGCCACATGACGCCGGTGATCCACGGCCCCAAGGGCTGCACCTACTCGGTGGCCAACCGCTACAAGATGGGCGGCTGCGAGTATCGCGGCGCGCCGCTAGAGCCCACCACCTGCACGGCCCAGAACGAGGCCGACGTGGTCTATGGCGGCGAGGGCAAGCTGCTGGAGGCGGTGCTAGAGGCCGACGCCCGCTATCACCCCGAGCTCATCGTCGTCCTCTCCTGCTGTTGCTCCGGCATCGTCGGTGACGACGTAGAGACGGTGGCGGGCATCGCCGAGGAGCAGCTCGCCGACGCCGGGTCCGACGCCCGCGTCATCGCCATCCGCAGCGAGGGCTTTGGCGGCGACTTTCGCAGCGGCTACGAGGACGCCTTTCGCGCCCTGCTGGCGCTGATGGAGCCGAGGGGCGAGGTGATGGCGCGCACCATCAACATCATCGGCGCCCGCGAGGGCCCCACCTACACCGAGTGGACCCAGGACCAGGACGAGTTGACCCGGCTGACCACAGCCCTCGGCATCGAGATCAACGGCGTGCTCTGCGGCGGCTGCACCATGGAGCAGATCCGCCGCGCGCCCTCGGCGGCGCTCAACGCCTCGTGGTGCTACGACTGGGGGCAAAAGTTCGGCGACCTGATGGAGGAGCGCTTTGGCGTGCCCTATGCCCGCACCGGCCAGCCCTACGGCCTGGCGCTCACCGAGGAGTGGCTGCTGGGCGTGGCCGACCCGCTGGGCCTGGAGGACCGCGCCCGCGACCTCATCGCCCGCGAGAAGGCGGCGGTGGCCGACGAGCTAGACACGCTGCGGCGCTTTTTCGAGAACAAGACGGCGCTCATCGAGATCACCGAGTTCCCCGGCCCCATCCGCGCCCTCTCGCTGGCCGAGATGGCCGCCGAGTTTGGCGCCCACCCGGTGATCATCAACCTGCACCCTTATACGGTCAAAGAGCGCATGCCATCGATAAAGTTCTTGCTGGAGCG
>SKLG01000408.1 GCA_007123335.1 Anaerolineae bacterium
GCGGCCCGAGGAACATGTTGGAGGCGTTCACAAAGTTCAGAATGCCCAGCACCGTCATCCCTGGGGTGACCACCGGCAACACGACACGCAGAAACGCGCCAAAGGTCGAGCAGCCGTCGATGGTCGCCGCTTCCAGCATCTCATCGGGAATAGAGGTCGAGATGTACTGGCGCATCCAAAAGATACCAAACGCCGAGGCCCAAGAGGGGATCCAGAAGGGCCAGTAGGTGTTGCGCCAGCCAAGCACCTGGACCATCAGCAGATACCAGGGGATGATGGTGGACTGCATGGGCAGCATCATCGTCGCCAACATGGCGAGAAACAGCTTATCACGTCCCGGGAAATTCCGCTTGGCAAAAGCAAAACCGGCCAATGAAGAGAAAAAGAGCACTCCAATAGTCTGCACAATGGCCAAATAAAATGTATTTACCAGAGGATATGCATAATCTAATTCTATAAAGAGTTGTCGATAAGATGAGGGATCAAAGCCCCTCACAGGCCATAGCCGAGGCGAGCGACTAAATAGATCGCTGTCTTGCATAAAAGAACCGATAAACATCGAGTAGAACGGGAAAATAAAGATAAAAGCAAAGAAAATAAGCAAGATGTAGATAAAGATGCGTGTCAGTATCCTGGGCAAGATCATATCCCACTGACGCTGCTTCGCTTGCGTCCGGGTAACCTGCGTCTGGCTGGCCGTTGTCATGCGTTCTTCTCCTAGCCCATCCACTTGCGCTGTAGACGTATCTGGATCAACGAGATCGTAATCACCAGCGCGCCGATGATAAAGCCAAAGGCGGATGCATCCCCAAAGCGGCTCTGGACGATACCGACCTCGTAAAGGCGGAGCATCAGCGTCTCGGTCATGCCACGCGGTCCGCCCCGGGTGAGCATGTAGGGCTGGTTAAACATATTGAGCAGGCCGATGGTGGCCATAATGGTCAGGAAAAAGATGATGGGCTGCAACAGGGGCAATGTCACCCGCCAAAAAATCTGCACCTCGTTGGCGCCGTCGATGCGGGCCGCCTCATAGATCTCGGGCTCGATGCTCTGCAAGCCGCCGAGGAAGAGCAGGATGTTGTAGCCGATGCCGCCCCAGTGGGTCAGCAATATCACTACCGTCTTGGCCGCCCAGGGGTCGCGCCGCAACCAGCGCACCGGCTCAATGCCCAGTTGGATCAGCCCCTGGTTGATCCAACCCATATGATCGTCGAACAACTGGGTAAAGACGATGGCCACAATCACCGAGCTGGTAACATAGGGCAAGAAATAGATCGTGCGGAACACTCCGCGGCCCGGCAAGCTTGGGTTGTTCAGGATCACCGCCAGGGTGATGGCAGCAAGGATGCCGGTCGGCAACAGAATATAGGCGAACTGGAGCGTGTTGATCAATGACTGTCTAATATAGGGGTCTCTGAACATGGCGCGATAGTTATCCAGTCCCACATATTCCATCGGACCAAAACCGCGCCAAGAACTAAAACTAAGCCTAAATGCCCAAATCAAAGGATATAGCGCAAAGATGGCAAATGTGATGAAAAAAGGCGAGATGAATAAATAGTCTATCCAGTGCTCAGTTATCTGTTTCCACAGTGATTTGGGGGGCCTGCGGATCCCCGGGCGTAGCGTAGCAATATCATTTTGCATCGCGCTCTCCAAACGTCAGTAGTGCGTCGCAATAGATGCTGAGTAATCCTTTTGGGACGATATTGGGAATAGCTCTTGAGCACCTTTGCGCCCAGGGGCTCCTTGCAGGAGCCCCTGGGCGGTGATTATTGAGGAACAGGACGTTACATCCTGCACATGGTGCGCTCAAAGTCGGGTGTGGCGATATCCACGATACGCTGCATGCCCTCTTCGACGGAATAGTCGCCGTCCATGATTGGGGGCATTTCTCTACCGATAATGGCATTGACGGCGCCCCAGCCGGCCGGGCGGTAGAAAGTGGGCGAGAGTTCTTGCTCCATCTCGGCCCAGAACTCGTTAAAGGGCCAGTCTCCAAAGAGAGGGGCGGTCTGTCGCAGGAAGAGAGGCGATGCCAGATAGGGGCGATAGCTGGGCACAATGCCCCAACTGCCGGCCAACGCCGCGCCTTCCAGGCTGCCCATGGCATACTTCATAAAGGCGATGGCGCCTTCGCGGTTCTCGGCGCACTTGGGCGTGATCAACTGCGCGCCGCCCCAGATGCCGGTGCGGTGCTTGATGCCAGGCCCCGTGGGCAAAGGCGCCAGGCGGAACTTGCCCAATCCGTGCTCAGGCGACTTGACCTGTGCTTCGATAAAGCCTCTGGCCCAGGCGGCGGCAAAGTCACCGATCAGCTCGCCCTCCTGGAAGGCCGCCCAATAGGGCGCGCTCCACCAGGCCACATCCAGCCCGCCACCCGAATCCCATAGCTGCTTGACAATACTCATCGCCTGGACACCCAGCTCGTCAGCGACGGTGATCTGCTGGCCATCCTGGCTGACCACGGTGCCACCCAACTGGTGCAGGGCGTACATGAACAGCGCCGCCCAGCCATCCGCCGGGAAGACAAAGGTGTACATCCCCTGCTTGGCGATCTCGGCCGACATGAGCATAAACTCGTCGTAGGTCAGGTTGTCCCAGTCCACATCGGGGAAGCCCGCCTCGGCGAACTTGTCGGGGCGATAGTAGTAGCCACTGACGCTAATGTCACCGGGCCAGCCCACATACTTGCCCGTCTTGGCGACAAAGGTCTCATTCAGCTTGAGAGGATGGAAATCATCCCTAAAGGGCATAAGCTCTTCAGAAAGGTCGGTGAGCAAGTCGTTGCAGCCCCAGTCCTGGGCGTCGGTGGCTTCGGCCCAGAACAAGTCAGGGCAGCCACTGCCGGCCGCCATGGACGCTGTCATGAGAGGACCACGGTCGGCGGGGTGGGGCGAGATCCAGTTGATCTCTGGATGGCGCTCGACAAAACCGGTGGCCGCCAGGTCGATGGGGTGCTGATCGTGCCCCCCAGAAGATGAGATCTCCGGAAACTCGAGCCTCGGGCCTCGCGACATCTCTCTCGACGACGCGGGTGACCTCTTTTTCGACCTCGACCGCCTCTTTGACAACCCGCTCCTCGACGACGGTCTCTTTGACAACCTTCTCAACAACCGTAGTCACCTCGACAATCTTGGGCTGACAAGCCGCCACGATGCTCGCTGCTGCCCCGATACCGGCGGTGCGTAGAAATGCTCGACGGGTTACGTTCTTCTCCATGTTAGGGTTCCTCCCGGATACTGACGCCATAGGCGTGACGCTTATGGCATCTTTAGATAGATGTCGAAAGATCATGGTGTAGGGATGAGAATCTCCATCATACCATAGACACGCTCCTTGAGCAATGACGTGGACCTGTCTTCTTTGGGGCATTTCACAGCCTTGAAACCGGCATAGATCAGAGAAGCATTCGGCGTAGCGCTCATGTGCCGCGCTTTCAGCCCGCGATCACAGGGCAGCACAGAGTTTCTGGGCCAAGGCCTTACTCTTTGACGAGCGCGTGCCGCCCAGATATACTCTGAATCAAGCTGTCAAGTGATTATAGCATAGAAATCGTGGGTATGGACGCCAAAAAGTCGCCATCTGGACGCCAATATCAAGATCCCGCCGTGCCGCAGCCCGACCAAGAGTCGATCCGGCTGGTGCGTGATGCCCTGGCGCGCCTGTTTGACGCCGCCCATTTGCAGGATCATCCTCTTGGGCCGTTCCTTCTACCGCAGCAGGGGGTGACCGGGACATCGAATGCTCAGGCGTTGCGTCGCATCATCCTCGATAC
>SKLG01000534.1 GCA_007123335.1 Anaerolineae bacterium
GATCGTCGTGACTATAGCCAGAATCGCGCCGCTACGGCCAGCGAATTGGCCATCGTTACCGCTGCATCGGTGGCCAGCTATCTGACGCAGAAACGCCAGACGGTGGGACTGAGCTGCAATGGTCTCGATCCCTTGCGTCCCGATGGCGGGCCTATCTCTCTGCCCCGGCGCAAGGGCCAGGATCAACTGATGGGTATCCTGGACATCCTGGCGCGGGTTCAGTTGCAGGATCGGGAGCAAACGCGTTTTGCGGATACGCTGCGTGAGGCAACGTTGCAGCTCTCCTGGGGTGGCGTGGCTGTGATCATCACGCCTCACGCCGATGAAAAGTTGTTTGATAGTATGATCACCATGAAACGCGCCGGTTTTCACGTCATGCTGGTGTTGATGGACCCACGAACGCCCTTTGTCGCGCTCAAGCAGCGCGCCCAACAAATTGGCGTGCGCGCGTATCAGGTGTGGACGGAGGCCGATCTCGATGTCTGGCGATAGCATTCTGGAAAATCCAGGTTCCACGCCCGAGGTTGGCAAAGAGGCGCCCTCTGCGACCCCAGCGGGCAAAGTATCCATCGGCGGACAGGTTGCAACCACTCTGGTGGAAAAGGTCGCGCGCCCGGTGGCGGTGGCCGGTATGCTTACCTGTATCGCCATCTCCATCGGGCAGTTCATCCGGATGATCGTCCCCCAGTGGCCAACGGGGGTGTTTGCAACACTGGCCTTCTTGGTCTCGCTGGAGGCGATCTATTCGCAGCGTTTGCTAAAGGGACGGGAGATTGACTCGCGAGACAAGCTGCGCTTTCGCTTTGTCGAGTGGGTGGTCATTCTGCTAGTGGTGCGCTTTGCCGTCTATATCGAATATGGCTATGCGCGGATGCTGGAGGACATGGCGGCCTGGTCGCTGCGCATAGGCGCGCTCTTTGATGCCGGTTTCATCGCCCATAGTCTCTTTATGGTGCTGTTCTGGGTGCTTGCCGGGCTGCTCTCCAACACCATGATGGAGCTTGAGGCGTCGCCCATCGAGCGCATGCCTTCTGTGACCGATCCCAACCACTATTTGCACGCGACCATGCCTCATCACGGCCGCGTGGATCGTGGGGCGCTCCTGGGCCGCATCACGAACATCTTTTGGATCGGCGGCATGATCATGCTGATCTTGGCCGGGCTGTCGCGCGTCGAGCTTCAGGAGCTGATTCTCTTCCGCCATCCGCGCAGCACGGGAGTAGTGCTCAATGTGCTGGCCTACTTTGTGATCGGATTGCTGATCATCAGCCAGGCGCAATACACGATCCTGAGAGCCAACTGGGACCTGCAAGATATCCCCGTCGTGGGGCGCCTGGGGCAGCGCTGGGTGCTGCTGGCCGTCGGCTTCCTCTTGCTCGTCGGGTTGTTCTCGGCATTATTGCCGGTAAACTATTCTGTTGGCCTCCTGGAGATCGTCGGAACCGTCGTGCGCTGGATCATCTATATTGTTGTCCAAATAGTATTCCTGATTCTTTTTATTATATCTTATGGTTTAGGACTTCTCTTAAGTCTTTTCTCGGGCCGACAGGCGCCTGCCGCAGACACCATGCCGCGAACCATCGCGCCTCCGCCTCCGCCCGCTCAAGCGGCCGCCGACCCCAATCCCTGGTGGGCGGTTATCCGCTCCCTCGTGTTCTGGACGATCCTCTTTGGGGTTATTGGCTATTCCTTTTTCCACTATGCCAGGGATCGTTGGGGTTTGTTCGCGGGGGTCTCTCTGGGACGTTTCTCGGCCTGGATTAGATCGCTATGGCGACGCATGCGGCGCAGCGCTCGACGGACGGGCCAGGCGATCCAGGAGCGGATCCGTCGCAGGTTGGCGGCGCGCTCTCGGGCGCAGACACGACGTCGGTTTCTCTCTCTTCGGCGGCTATCACCCCGCGAGCGTGTACGCTATTTCTATGTCTCGGTGCTTCACCGCAGCGAGCGGGAGGGCTTTGGCCGAGGAGCCGCACAGACGCCCTTTGAGTATGAACAGGTGCTGCTGCGTGAGCTGCCTGATGCGGCGGACGAGATCCACGAGCTGACGCAGCACTTTATCGAGGCACGCTATACTGAACATACTGTCGATGAGGAACTTGAGCATCAGGCCCAGACGGTTTGGCAACGGCTGAAAAAGATTCTCGTATCGCGTCGTCGCCGCGCAGAGCGCAAGCGATCCGCCCGAGGTGGCTCCGAGACCCCTCCCAGAGCCTGATTCCACGATGGACCTCTTTGCCCACGCCCAGGAAGAACGTTCGCGCCGCGAAGCTCCGCTGGCTGCGCGCATGCGCCCGCGCACGATGGACGAATACGTGGGCCAGGAGCACGTCGTCGGTCCAGGGCGCCTCTTGCGACGCGCTATCCAGGCCGATCAGCTCTCCTCGCTGATCTTTTACGGGCCGCCGGGCACCGGCAAGACCACGCTGGCGATGGTCATCGCCAACACCACCCAATCCCACTTTGTGAGCCTCAACGCCGTACTGACCGGGGTCAAGGACACGCGCGAGGTGGTGGCGCAGGCCCAGGAGCTGCGTGATCTCTATGGCCGACGGACCATCCTCTTTATCGATGAGGTCCATCGCTGGAACAAGGCGCAACAAGACGCGCTGCTTCCCTGGGTGGAGAACGGCACGATCATTATGATCGGCGCGACCATCGAGAATCCCTGGTTCTCGGTGAACCGTGCATTGTTGAGTCGTAGCCGCGTTTTTCAGTTGGTGCCGCTGACCAACGAGGAACTGCTGCTCGTCGCCCAGAATGCGCTTGCAGATCCCGAACGCGGCTATGGTGATCGCCAGGTGCGGGTGGAGCCCGACGCTCTCGATCATCTCGTCGATGTGGCCAATGGCGATGCCCGCTCGCTGCTGAACGCCCTAGAGCTGGCTGTAGAGACGACTGCCCCTAATGACGATGGCGTGATCGTTATCGACATGGCCGTCGCCGAGGAGTCGATCCAGCAACGGGCGGTGTTGTATGATCGCGAGGGCGACTATCATTTCGACACCATTAGCGCCTTTATCAAGTCGTTGCGCGGCTCTGACCCCGACGCGGCGCTTTACTGGTTGGCCAAGATGGTATACGCCGGCGAGGAACCGCGTTTCATCTTTCGGCGAATGCTTATCCTCGCCAGCGAGGATGTGGGGTTGGCTGATCCCCAGGCGCTGGTCGTGGTGCAGGCCGCCGCAGAGGCCTTTGAGCAGGTCGGGTTGCCAGAGGGCCAGTTCCACCTCACGCAGGCTGCGCTTTATCTCGCCACGGCGCCCAAATCGAACTCGACCCTGGGCTACTTTGACGCCCTCAACGCGGTGCGCGAGGAACGCGACAGCGAGGTGCCCACCCATCTCAAGGATGCCAGCCGCGACAAGGAGGGCTTTGGTCACGGCGAAGGCTATCGCTACCCCCACGCCTATCGCGATCACTGGGTGGCGCAGCAATATCTTCCCGATGCGCTGCAGGGCCAGGTGTTCTATACACCTGGGGATCAGGGCTATGAGCGGCGCATCCGCGAGGATGTGGCCCGACGCCGGGAGCAGCAGATCGCGGCGATGGGCGATGGCATCCTTGATGTCCCCTCGCTCCCCGAGGTGTTGACCTACACGCCAGCGGAGCGCAGCCACGATCGTTGGCTGATGCGCGCCGTAAACACGGCGGCCCGCGGTCTGGGCGAGCTGGCTGAACGGGTGCTTGATGGCGCCCGCATTGCCCGTCATGCCGTGGTGCTGGATCTGGCAGCGGGCACCGGGCTGCTCACGTGGGAGGCGTTGCGGCGGGCGCC
>SKLG01000303.1 GCA_007123335.1 Anaerolineae bacterium
CCATGACGGCGTTGACGGCCACCTTTTCCACCGTGAACCACCAGGCCTCGCGGGTGCCGGTGGGGCGCATGCGGCCCATGATCTCGTCGGGCTCGTGCATGGTGTGGGCCAGCATCGCCTCGACCCGCTCGGGGGTGGGCAGCACGATGGGCAGGCCGTCGGTCCAGCGCTGCTCCCAGAACAGCTCGCGCAGCGCCTCCTCGCTGGCCGGCTCGACGAAACGCGGCGTGGAGCGGTCAAAGGTGTAACGGCGGGTCTCTTCCTCGGTGAGGGGCTTGGTGAGCGCCTCGATGATCTCGGTCATCACCGGGCGACCGCTGATGGGGTCGTCGCCCTCGATGTAGGCGCGCAGCTCCTCGGGCGACTTGCCCATGACGGGCTGGGGGACAAAGACAAAGCGCTGGTGGGGCATCCCTTCGGCAAAGGCCACCTGGCGGATGGCGGGCTCAAAGATCTCGGTCTGGAGGGAAGCGGTGGGGACGCGGTACTCGGCTTCGAGAGTGATACAATGCTCGGCGACCGCCGGAGCGCAGGTGCTTCAATGGCCCACGGCCATGATGGCCGCGCCCTGGCGCTCCTGAATCTCTCGCCACAAGCGGGGGTCGTCCTCGGTGTAGACGCCGATCTTGGAAACAAAGACCGTCTCTACCTCAGGCATCTTTTCCTGGAACCAGGCCTCGATCTGCACCAGCAGCCGGTCGCCGTCGTCAAAGCGGGTGTCGATGAGATAGACCGGGTGGCCGACGAGGGTGTCATAGCGCGGGGCCATCCCTTTCTGGGTGATCTCGGGCGGGTAGCCCCGTGGGTCATACACGGTGATCTGGGACATGGCAGGCTCCTTTTACGCAAATGGCGCGGTGGGTGTGCGTGGGACAGAGATATGGTGGACGATCCTGATAGGAATGTCAAGCGGATTGTGGTCGAAAAAATCCCAAATTTGCTTGACATTCGCGACGATTTGTGCTATGATAATTATGCAGAGTCCCGAGAGATTAATGGCATCTCCAAAGAGGACACCTCGAAAGAAGTGCCCTCAAGGGTACCGACCGCAAGGAAGGAACCCAAGGATTCTGACCCGCAAGTCGGGAGGCCGAGAGGTGGTTCGCTGGAGGGCTCGAGCCTAGACAGGGACCACGTGTTGACGGAAAGGGTCTACAGCTCGCGTCGATGTTTGGCGAGGCTGATGCTCCAAGAACATCGTGAGCATACCCGGGAAGTCAATGAAGTATGGCAGCATAAAGCCTGCCAGAACAGATCGGCGGAAAGACTGGTTGGGACAAGATCTCGGATCGAAGAGCGGATTTGCATCAGAGGGTCCGCCGATCGAAATGAGGGATTCCGACTAAGGGCAGAAAGCAGAGGAGATGAGCAGAGGTCACTTGGGATTCTGCTTTTTGTTGTCCAGGTCGCAGGTTGCGCTCGCTTTGCCATACGCGCAATCTGCGATTTTGCGTTTTCCCACTTAGCCATCGCGTTCAATAGCTAACTCGCCGCGCGCCGGTAAGGGTCATGCTCGCGAAACGCCTCCAGCATGACCTCCTTCTTCCACAGCGGCACGCCGATGGCCTCGCCGTCGCCATAGTCGGCGAGGATAAAGCCGCCCTCGGAGGTGGCCCAGTGTTCGAGGAGGAGCTGCGCCTCGGCGCGGATGGCCTCGGCGTCGGCAAAGGGCAGCGTGGCCTGGATGTCGCACAGCGACTGGAAGCAGATGCGCCCCCGAAATCGCCGACCGATCTCCTGGATGCCCAGCGCACGGGGCTGCTGTAGATTGATGACGTCGAGGCCGATCTCGATGAGCGGCTCGATGATCTCGTTCACCTTGCCGCAGGTGTGCATCCACACATCCCAGCCCTGATCGTGGGCTGCCTCAAAGATGCGGGCGTAGCGCGACTGGAAAAAGGCGCGCCACATCTTGGGGCTGATAAAGGTGGCCAGCTCGGTGCCCCAGTCGTCGGTGAAGGTAAATCCGTGGATGCGCCCCGGAAAGCGCCGGCCGATGTTACGGATCACCGCCAGATCGAACTCGACGATGCGATCGGCGAGCAATGCCATGCGCTCCGGCTCGGTGTGCAGCTCGGCGAGCACGTTGGTCATGCCGCGCAGGGCGTGCATGCGCTCAAAGAGCAGCATAAAGATGCCGGTGGTGACATATTTCCCCTCAGAGCCGATGAAACGCTCCTCCATGCCGGCATAGTAGGCCGGGTCGTCGGGATCGGGCCAGGGGTAGCGGGCCATCGTCGGGTCCTGGTCCCACGACCAATCGGCCAGAGGGTGGCCCTTGACCTGGCCCATGTTGGCCATCTCGCTGCGCGCCCACAGGCAGCCCCACTCGTCATAGGTCTCGCGCAGGGTGTGGTCGCCGGTGCCGACGGCGTTGGTGCCCACCCGGTGGGTGTCGCTGATGCCCAGCGCGTCAAAGATCAGCGGCAGGCGCTCCGGTCCCTCGAAATGGATGGCGCGGCGCACCACCTCGTAGGATGTCATCGTCATGGCAGCCTCCTTATTTTGCGCCTCATCCTCACCCTCAGCGATCAGCCCTTGGTCTGCCAGGGAGCAAAGCTGTGCCGACGAGTGGACTAGAACTAGAAGGAAAAGGCCGACAGCAGCTCCTCCATCTTGGCCAGGAGTTCCTCGTTATCCACCGGTTTCTGGAAAAAGGCGTCCGCCCCGTTTTGCAGAGCCAGCTCGCGGTTGGCCTGCGGATCGCGGGCGGTGAGCACGATGATCGGCACCATGGAGATGGCCGAGGTGAGCTGGCGTAGGCGTTTGAGAACGGCAAAGCCGTTGCCCGCCGGCAGACCGATGTCGAGGAGGATCAGGTCGGGCTCCTCCTGACGCGCTTTGACGGTGGCTGTATAGCCATCCCCGGCAATGTCGACGGTGTATCCTGCAGCATGCAGGCGGATGGCCATTGCTCGACAAAAGTCGGTGTCGTCGTCGACCAGCAGGATCTTGTTTGTTGTCTTAATTGCCATGTAGCCTCCTTCCAGGCTGGTGGTATCAATCGCCGGGTAGGGTGAACGAGAATACGCTGCCCCGCCCCAGCACGCTCTCTGCCCAGATGCGTCCGCCATGTTGGGCCACCAACTCGCGGCAAATATAGAGGCCCAGGCCGAGCCCCTGGCGGCTGGAGGCGTCGTCGGCCTCTACCTGGTAGAGCTGGTCAAAGACGTGCTCGAGCTGATCTTGGGGGATGCCCCGTCCTGTATCGCGGACCTGCACCAGGAGATGGCCGTTGCCCCCGGCGTTGGGATCGTCTCCGTTGGCAGCAGATATGGTGACCCGCCCGCCAGGGTCGGTGAATTTACAGGCGTTGCCGATAAGGTTGATGAGCACCTGGCGCACGCGGTCGGGATCGGCGTGGGCATCGGGCATCTCGGCGGGCAGCTTGGTGCGCAGGGAGATATCCTTTTGCTCCGCAGCGATGCGCAGGCTCGCCACCACATCCTCAATCAGCTCTGTAAGCGACATCCGCCGAGGCGCGATTCGCAGGCGGCCGGTCTGAGCGCGGGTAACGTCCAGCAGGTCGCCGATCATGCCGCGCAACTGCTCGACGTTGCGCATGGTCACCTCAAGATACTCGCGCTGTCCGTCGCTGAGCGGGCCGCCGATGCCGTCCTGCAAGATGCTGACGAACTGGTGGATCACCGCCAGCGGTGTGCGCAGTTCGTGAGAGACGTGGGAGAGGAACTGGTCCTTGAGCCGGATCTGCTCGAGCCGCTCGCGCTCCAGGGCCTCTTGCGTGCGCCGACGCTCGGCCATCTCGGTGCGCAG
>SKLG01000558.1 GCA_007123335.1 Anaerolineae bacterium
CTCTACTGCGACGAGCCGGGCTTTGGCGGCGAGACCGGCGCCTATCTCGCCTGGGGCAAGATGGTGGCCGAGCGCTATGCCGACGTGGACATCCTGGCCGACGAGCCGCTGGCGCTGCCGCCGCGCAGCATCGAGTACGGCTCCTACATCATCGAGGCGCTAGAGACGGGCAGGTCCTTTGCCTTTAACGGCAACGTCATCAACGGCGGGATGATCACCAACCTGCCGGCGGATTGCTGCGCCGAGGGGCCGATCCTGGCCGACCGCACCGGGCTGCACAAGACCATCGTCGGCGATCTGCCCTCCCAGTGTGCGGCGCTGAACCTGACCAACATCAACGCCCAGCGGTTGGCCGTCGAGGCGGCGTTGAGCGGCGACCCGGAGCAGATCGTCCACGCCTGCGCGCTGGACCCGCTCACCGCGGCGGTGTTGACGCTGCGCGAGATCCGCGAGATGGCCGCCGAGATGCTCGAGGCGCAAAAGCGCTGGCTGCCCCAGTTCGAGGGCAAGACGATCCGGCCCACGCCGACCATCGTCATCCCCCAGGGGATCGAGCCTGCCGTCGTGCCGGTGGACCCGGCGCTGGCCATCATGGCCCGCTTTGGGGAACTGGCCGGGGGCGACGGACAGTAGAGCGCCGCGCCTACTGATCCACCATCAGGGCCGGTCAGTCGCCCGGCGACCGGCCCTGAACCGGCGTCGCGTCGTGGTCCAGAGCCAACGCCAATGCAGGATCACGTGGACGATCACCGCCACGGTGAGGGCCAGCCCCACCCACTTGTGGATGTCCAGCCACAGCAGCCGCGAGGGAAAAAAGCCCTGGGGCAGCACCAGCCAGAGCATGACGATGGACACCCCCTCGACGGCGGCCAGCAGCAGCATGATCATGTCCACCGCATAATTCCACGTCGCCCGTCGCATCATAGCCCTCCGCGCCCCAGGCAGATCCAGAACCAGTGGGCGTATTCGGGCGATACGATGATCCGCGCGTCGGCGGGGATGTGGATGTGGCTGCCGCGAAAGCCCGTGTAGGCCCGCGGGCCGATCTCGTAGACGAGGCCACAGCCCCCGGCGGCCTCGACCACGTTCACGCCCTCCAAAAAGTAGCTGTCCAGGGGATCGGCGCTGCCGATGCGTGCATACCAGGTCAGGCGGATATTCTCCAGGTCGCCCTGCTCGACCATGCTCAGGATGACGTCCATGGCGGTGATCACCCCAGGCTGGAACAGGTCGACCCGCAGATCGTGGGCGCGGACCTCGATCTCGGTGGATCTCCATGTCCCCCGGTTGGTATCGATCTCCATCTCGGGCAGGATGACGCCGCCGTGGCGCTCGCGGCGTTCCACCTCCTGGCGAAAGGTGTCCAGGATCGACGTCACCTGGAACCGGCTCTGGGGAGAGAGGCGCAACGTCGTCTGGTCCTTGTAGGGGTACATGTCCATGCGCATCACGTTGGATTCGAACCATCCCGAGGCATAGTGCGCCTGATACCACCAGTCGGGCTGGCCATTGAGGCGCTCGATGACGTGGGTGTCCAGGGCCTCGTCATAGTGGTAGACCAGATCGAGATCGCCGGCGCGCTGGAGATGGACGAGGATGTCAAACAGGGAGAAATGGCCGGGCTGAAAGAGATCGGGCCGAAGCGTCTCGATCTCGCCGGCGCGAAAGCGCAGCCGGCCCAGCCCATCGATCCGCACCTCGCCCTGGCCTGTGGGCAGGCGGCCACGATGATCGGCCTCGGGGAGGAGACCGCCTGTCGCCGAGGGCAGCACATAGCTCGGCGGCCCGCTGGGGATGCTTGTCGTGGGCGTCGACGGCGCCTCCTCTGCGGGCGCCGCGTCGGTCTGGCCCAGGCGGGCGCATCCCGACAGCAGCTTGCCACAGCCGAGGGTCGCGCCGGCGCAGACCATGCCGCGCACAAACTGTCGGCGGGTGGTGCCTGCCGCCTCTTTGCCCTGCCGACCCTCTCGCTTTTGCATGATTTCTATCCTTTCGGGCAACGCCTTGACGTTTTCACTGCACAGCTTCCCATTGCAGACGAGGCGATAGAGCAGCATCTTACCGAAGGAGGGATGAAGAACAGGCTCAAGAGCGGGCAGTGCAGGGATGGCGCCCAGGTAAGGGGATGCCAAAGGTGAGCTTGTGGCCAATTTGACGAAATACGTCCAGCGAGTATACTGATGCTCGCAGGTGGAGGGGCTGTAGCTCAGCTGGGAGAGCGCATCAATCGCACTGATGAGGTCAGGGGTTCGAGTCCCCTCAGCTCCATGATCACCCCGGCCCATCGGCGGATGGCCAAGCACGCAGACAATCGCATAAGGGGCTGTAGCTCAGCTGGGAGAGCGCTTGAATGGCATTCAAGAGGTCAGGGGTTCGAATCCCCTCAGCTCCACTCTCAACGGTGGATATCGAGCATACGGGACATATTCAGAATCCTCTCGTCGTTTGGCGGGGGGTTCTTTGATTTTTGGCGCTTCACGTGATTGACAATCGCCCTTATCTATGCTATGCTGTCGTTAATATATCGATTCCTACGGATACGAGACATGCACACGCCATCGGTCGCCCAGATGTCCGCGCTCTATCTAGCCCGGCTCCCCCTAGGCGGGGAGCGCATATGCGGCTGGGAGGATTGAGCCTGCGTTGTATCCGCACACGAGAAAGAGGGGCCTCATCCAGCCGGGTGAGGCCCTTTTTGATGCACATCGCCAACCAGGGAGGCCTGACATGACCGACATCAGAGACGAATATCAACCGCAAGACATTGAGAAAAAGTGGCAGCGCATATGGGAGGAGACGGGCCTCTACAAGACAGTGGAGCGCCCGGAACAACCCAAGCACTATGCCTTGACCATGTTGCCCTATCCGTCGGGCGACCTGCACATCGGTCACTGGTACGCCATGGCGCCCTCGGATGCCAAGGCGCGCTTTATGCGCATGCAGGGCTATAACGTGTTCTTTCCCATCGGCTTTGACGCCTTTGGGCTGCCGGCGGAGAACGCCGCCATCCAGCGCGGCATCCACCCCAAAGAGTGGACGCTGAGCAACATCGCCCGGATGCGCGGCCAGTTGCGCAACATGGGCGCCATGTGGGCCTGGGACCGCGAGGCCATCACCTGCCTGCCCGGCTTTTACCAGTGGACCCAGTGGTTCTTTTTGAAATTCTACGAGATGGGCCTGGCCTACAAGCAACAGGCCGCCGTCGATTTCTGCCCCCACTGCAACACCACCCTGGCCCGCGAGCAGGTGTGGGGCGAGGATCGGCACTGCGAGCGCTGCAACACGCCGGTGGTCAAAAAGGACCTCTCCCAGTGGTTCTTTCGCATTACCCAGTACGCCGACGAGCTGTTGGAGGGGTTGGAGCGCATCGATTGGCCCGAGCGGGTCAAGGTGATGCAGCGCAACTGGATCGGGCGCAGCGAGGGTGCCCGCGTCACCTTTACCTCCGAGCGGGGCGACGAGATCCAGATTTTCACCACCCGCCCCGACACCTTGTGGGGGGCCACCTTTATGGTCCTGGCGCCGGAGCACCCGCTGGTGACAGCGCTGACCGCCGACGCCCAGCGTGAGGTGGTGGAGGCCTATCGGCAGCAGGCGGCCCGCCAGAGCGAGATCGAGCGCCTCTCCACGGAAAAGGAAAAGACCGGCGTCTTTATCGGCGCCTATGCCATCAACCCGGTGAACGGCGCGCGCATCCCCATCTGGGTCGCCGACTATGTGATGATGACCTATGGCACCGGGGCGATCATGGCCGTGCCCGGCCATGA
>SKLG01000427.1 GCA_007123335.1 Anaerolineae bacterium
CCGCTCACCGGCTACAACTATGGCGCCCTGGCCCAGGTGGTCGATTTCTTCTGCCCCAAGCTCTACCTATGGCACGAGGGGATCGACGGCCTCAAGGGGACGGTGGGGTGCTACGCCGACACCCTGGTAGCCTGGAACCCCACCCTGCCCGAGTCGTTGGCCATCGCCCTGATCTGCAAGGCGTTCGGGCTGCCCCTGCCGGGGATGCACACCCTGGCCGATCTGCACCAGCCGCTCTCGCCGGCGTTCTTTGAGCGCACGTTGCGCAGCGAGATCGACAAGGCCGTCCTGCGCACCGGCGACCCCGCCAAGCTGCGTCTTTTCCTGGGCCTGCACCACGGCGGGGTGCACATGAGCACCGAGGAGATGCGCCGCATCCTGATGGTGATCGAGGACTCGCCCTGCGATCAGGTGGTCTACTGGGAGTATGGCGACATCACCGACGAGCAGTGGGCGGTGCTCAAGCATTATCGCCGGGGAAGCGCATGAGACGACGCGGTCCATGCGCTTGATACCGATCTCGAATCGTCCGAGTTGGGAGGTATAGATAACGTGCCCAAGATAGACCCAGAGCCCAAACCGCTGGGGCAGCTCGTCCACGACGCCGAGGTCTGCACCGGCTGCGGCATCTGCGAGATGGCCTGCTCCATGGCCCACGACGGCCTCTACAGCCGCGCGCTGTCGCGGATCAAGATCCACCGCAACTATTATCGGGGCCACTGGGACGGCACCGGCCAGTATCGGGCCGATCTATGCCTGCAATGCCCCTGGCCCGCATGTATGTACGCCTGCCCGGTGGAGGCCATCGGCATCGACCCGCGGACGAACGCGCGGGTCATCGATGAGGAGGTGTGCATTGGCTGTCGGCGCTGCCAAAAAGCCTGCCCCTATGACGTCATCGTCTACAACCATGAGCGGCGGGTCAGCGATAAGTGCGATCTGTGCGGCGGCGATCCCGAGTGCGTGAAGCAGTGCCCGGCCAGCGGTAACGGGGCGATTCGCTACCTCGCGAACGGCCTTAAGAACGGGCGAGGGGAGTAGGGGATATGGCCGAGAGCTTTGGCTGGGTGGGCAAGGTCCTGCGGGTGGACCTGAGCACGGGCGCGACCAGCGTCGAGGACACGCAGAGCTATCTCCCCTTCATCGGTGGGCGGGGCTTTGGTCTGAAGGTGATCGCCGAGGAGGCGCCAGCGGCCGGGGCGTTCGACGCCGAGAACCGCTTGATCGTCGCCGCCGGGCCCCTCTCGGGCACGCCGGCGCCGGCGGCGGGACGCTGCACCCTCGTCGCCGTCTCGCCCGAGACCTATCCGCGGGAGATGGTCAGCCACAGCAGCATGGGCGGCTATTTCGGCGCCGAGCTCAAGTACGCCGGCTTTGACGCCGTGATCCTCCAGGGCCGGTCGCCGACGCCGGTGTACCTGTGGATCAGCGACGGCCAGGCCGAGCTGCGTTCGGCGGAGGCACTCTGGGGGCTGGATACCTTTGAGACCCAGAAGATGATCCAGCGGCAGACGGGGCCGGAGACCGAGATCGCTTGCATCGGCCCGGCGGGGGAGAACCGGGTGCGCACGGCCATCGTCATCCACGGCACCGGCCACGCCTGCGGCCACAGCGGGTTCGGCGCCGTGATGGGCGACAAGCGGCTCAAGGCCATCGCCTGCTGTGGCCATGGCGGGGTGCGGGTGGCCGATCCCAAGGCCTACGCCGAGGCGGTGGGCTATGCCCGCTCGTTGTTGGGCACCGGGGCGCATTGGCCCCTGCCCACCAAGCCCTTCTGGGTGCACCATCAGGACCCCCACGACCTGTCGCGGCAGGCCTACCGCTCCGGCTACACCCATCAACGCCAGCCCTGGATCGTGACCGAGGGCTATGCCACCGTCGCCAAGAACACAGCCTGCTACGGCTGCCCGGTGGCCTGCTACAATTACCTCTACATGCCCAAGGCGGGCGCTTTTGGTGGCGGGGACCACAACTGCACCATGGGCGTCGGCGCAGCGCGAGACGAGACCAAGTGGCAGGCCAAGCAGCTCTGCGATCGCCTGGGGATCAACGCCTACATCCCACAGATCGCCACCAAGTGGCTGACCTGGCTGCGCGAGCAGGGGCGAATGACCGAGAAGGAGATGGGCCTACCGATCTCGGCACCCGATTCGTGGCCTTATGCCCAGGAGCTTTTGCGGCAGATCGCCTACCGCCAGGGCATCGGCGCGATCTTTGGCGAGGGGATGGGCCGCGCCGCCGAGCAGCTTGGGCTCCTCCACGAGCTATTCACCGAGGAGGCTTTCGGCTACGGTGGCCACGGCATGCTCTACCACTGGGGGCCAAGGGATTGGGGCATGGCCATGGACCTGGTCTGGGCGCTGGAGAACCGCGATCCCAACCGCCACGACCGCCCCGGGTTCAGCGCCCCCGGCTATGGCTGGGATCCGCGAGGAGGCATCCTCTGGGAGGATGTGGCGCCGCCCATCGCCAGGGCGCTGCTGGGCTCGGAGCACGCCATCTCGCCGGCGGGCTCTCGCGGGCCGTACCATCCGGCGCAGGCGCGCTATGCGGCGCTGATCCACAAGCGGAGCTGCCTGAAAGAGTCGCTGCCCGTGTGCGACTGGCAGTTCCCCATCTATATCAGCCCGCTGGTCGAGCGCGACCCGCCCTACTGCGGCGACCTGACCGTGGAGAGCCGGCTCTACAGCGCCGCCACCGGCGACGAGCTGAGCATGGAAGAGTTGGACGAGGCCGGCGAGCGCGTCTGGACGCTGCAACGGCTGATCACCATGCATCAGTGGGGCACCCACGATCTGCGCGCCACCCACGATGTGCTGCCCGAGCGCTTTTTCTTGCATGCCGGCTCGGTGGAGGCGCCGATCCAGCGCGACGAGTGGGAGCAGGCGCTGGATGACTATTGCCAGGAGCTGGGCTGGGAGCGGGCCAGCGGTGCGCCGACGGCTGCGGCGCTCAAACGCCTTGGCCTGGAGGACTATGCGCATCTGATGCCTGACAGGGAGCCGGCTTAGGGATAGCCACACCGTGAACACCAATGGAGAGGACGGTCTATGAAGATCACCCAAGTGACTGTGCAGCTTGTCCAGTCCGACTGTGGGCGCAAGTGGACCCATGTCCGCGTCTACACCGACCAGGGCGTGGTCGGCATCGGCGAGGCCACCTACAGCCACAAAGAGTTCGTCGTCGCCAAGATGGTCGAGGACCTGGGCGAGCGGATCGTCGGCAGCGATCCCTTCCACACCGAAGCCATCTACCATGATCTCTATGCCGGGGCGCAGACCGGCTATCGCACCGGGGGCGTGATCTTTACCAGCGCCATCAGCGGCATCGATCAGGCCTTGTGGGACATCAAGGGCAAGGTGCTGGGCGTGCCGGTGTGCGCCCTACTGGGTGGCCCGCGCACGGCGCGGGTGCCGGTCTATTCTCACTATGGGGGTCGCACCCCGGACGAATTGGTAGCTAGCGCCCAGCGCGTGCTGGCCGAGGGCTATCGCGACGTCAAGTCGGGCATCACCATCAGCGAGGCCAAGGGGCCCAAGATCACCCGGCGGCAGATGCACACCATCGACGAAAAGTACCGCGCCGTGCGCGACGCCTTGGGCGAAGAGGTGGGGCTGATGGATGATCCCCACGCCTACTTTGACCCGCCGACGGCCCTCGAGATCGCCCGGCTGCTAGAGCCCTACCAACTGCTCTTCTTTGAGGAGCCGACGATCCCCGAGGACCCCGAGGGCTATGCCCGGGTGCGTAACGGCACCTCG
>SKLG01000068.1 GCA_007123335.1 Anaerolineae bacterium
AAGCGGCTGATCCGGGTGCGCATGGCCAGCCTGCGGCTGGGCGATCTGCGCCCCGGCGAGGGGCGCTGGCTGACCGATCAAGAAATCACGGCGTTGCGTCGCGACGCCGGCCTGAAATGAATGAGGATAAGAGAATGCAACAAGAGCGCCACGATTGCGAGGCGTCGGCCTCGACGCCGTCGGCTGCGACGCCAATTACCGTAGCCATCGATGGCCCCGCCGCCTCGGGCAAGAGCACCATCGGCGGCCTGCTGGCCGAGAGGCTGGGCTACCTCTACTTTGACACCGGGGTGATGTATCGCGCGGTGACCTGGGCCGCGCTGGAGCGCGGCATCGCCATCGAGGACGAGGCAGGCGTCACGCGGCTGGCCGAGACGCTGAATATCGAGATTCTCCCTCCTTCGGAAGGGGCTTCAGGTGCTCCAGGTGCCGGGCACCTGGCGTCGAGTACGACGCTGAGGTGCCCGGCACCTAAGCCGCCCGAGCCTAATGCGCCCGACGATGGCCGCCAATACACGGTCCTCGCCGATGGCGTGGACATCACCTGGCAGATCCGCAGCGCCGAGGTGAACCGCCAGGTCTCACCGGTGTCGGCCTATGTGGGCGTGCGCGAGGCGCTCACCGTAAAGCAGCGGCGCATCGCCGCCGACGGTGGGGTGGTCATGGTGGGCCGCGATATCGGCACCGTCGTCCTGCCCCAGGCCGAGGTCAAGATCTATCTCGATGCCAGCGTCGAGGAGCGCGCCCGCCGCCGTTACCGCGAGATGGTCGAGCGCGGCCAAGATGCCGAGTATGAGACGGTGCTGGCCGAGGTGCGCCGTCGCGACCGCATCGACAGCTCCCGCGAGGCCGCGCCGCTGCGCGCCGCCGATGACGCCATCCTCCTGGACAGCACCGATCTGTCCATCGAGGAGGTGGTGGAGCGGGCGCTGGCCCTGGTGCGCGATGGGGCGGCGCCCTGCGCCAAGACATGAGCGACATCCACGACCCCAGCACCAGCAGTCCTGGCGGTGTGATCACGGGCGGCGTCATCGCCGCCGTCGAGCCCGGCTCGGTGGGCGATGAGGTGGGGCTGGAGCCCGGTGACCGGCTCATCGCCGTCAACGGCCAAATCCTGCGCGACCTCATCGACTATCGCTTTCACAGCGCCGAGGAGGAGCTGGAGCTGCTCGTCGAGCGCGAGGGCGAGCGCTATGTGATCGAGATCGAGCGCGACTATGACGAGGACCTGGGGATCGAGTTCCGCGACCTCGTCTTTGACGAGCTGCGCCAGTGCAACAACCGTTGCCCCTTTTGCTTTGTCCGCCAGATGCCCAGGCCCCGCGACCTCCCCGGCGGGCGGCCCTTGCGCCGCTCCCTCTATATCCGCGACGACGACTATCGCTACTCCTTCTTGACGGGCAGTTTCATCACCCTCACCAACCTGCGCGAGACGGACTGGGAGCGCATTGGCGCGCAACTTCTCTCGCCGTTGTACGTCTCTATACATGCCACCGACGATGCGGTGCGCCGGCGCGTGTTGGGCAACCCCCAGGCGCCGGCCATCGTGCCCCAGTTGCAGCGCCTGGGCGAGATGGGCATCGATGTGCATGGGCAGATCGTCCTGTGGCCTGGGGTCAACGACGGCGAGGTGTTGCAGCGCTCTCTGGACGAGCTGCTGGCGCTCTGGCCCACGGTGCAGACGCTGGCCCTGGTGCCGGTGGGGCTTACCCGCTATTGCGCCCATGGGGTGCGCCTGATGCGCCCGGATGAGGCCCAAGCAACGCTGGTCCTTGCTGAGGCCTTTTATTCCACGGCGCGGCGCAGAACAAAAAAGACGTGGCTCTACCCCGCTGACGAGCTCTATCTGTTGGCCGGGCAGCCGGTGCCGCCGCGCGCCTTTTACGACGATCCGGCCCAGTTGGAGAACGGCGTGGGGCTGGTGCGGCAACTGCTCGATGATTGGGCCAGGGTGCGGGCAACCGTCCCATCCACGGCGCTGAACGGCGAAAGGCGGAGCACCTGGGTGTGCGGCACCCTCATCGCGCCGTTCCTGCGCGAGATCGCGGACCAGTGGCAGGCGCATTTCGGCGGCGAGGCGCGGATCGTGCCGGTGATGAACCGGCTGCTCGGCGAGAGCGTCAGTGTCTCTGGCCTGCTCAGCGGCCACGACATGGTGGCCGCCCTGTCCGGCCAAGATTTGGGCGAGCGCCTTTTTGTGCCACGGAGCATGTTCGACATTGCCGGGCGGGTGACTCTCGACGATATGACCGTGGACGAGCTAGAGGCCGCATTGGGCGTGCCGGTCTCGCCGGTGGAGCGGGTGAGCGACATTGCAGCGGTCCTACGGGGAACGACGGAGGCAGGCTAAAAAGACTCGCCTCATCGGACAAGAGCAAAGGAGGAAACACCACACCATACATATTGGGAAGGGCAGCGCATGGGCTGTCCCCGCGGACGAGCGAGCGCTTTTGGCACATCGCTCGGGGACAGTTGACGAGGTGGAGGTTCCCCGCTTCGCGGCGGGGTTAACGCCGGCCGGCGGCGCGCCGGTTGGGCGGAAAATCGACAGATCAGCGGACGCCTCCAGGGGATGCCACGCCCCTTTCTCCTTCCCTCCTTGGAAAAAGCCGCCTCACAAACCCGGCGAGCGATCGCCGGCGCAAAAGGGGCTCGGCTGTGGCCAGAGCGCGACCCGCACAAGGGCGTCAGCAGGGGACGTCGCATGTCCCTGCATACCCATGGGTCGCCTCCGTTCATCATCTATCTCATGCCTCAAAAGGAGGGCTTTATGTGCGGTATTGTCGCTTATGTCGGTCCACAGGATGCCTGCCAGGTGGTGCTGGAGGGGCTGCGGCGCCTCGAGTATCGCGGCTATGACTCGGCCGGCGTCGCCATCCTGGATCGTGAGAACGGTCATGATAGCTCCATCCAGCGCCGCCGCTCGGTGGGTAAGCTCCACAACCTCGACGCGGTCCTCAGAGATCAACCCCTGTGCGGGCATATGGGCATAGGGCACACCCGCTGGGCGACCCACGGCGGCGTCACCGAGGCCAACGCCCATCCCCATACCGACAACAACGGCGACGTCGTCGTCATCCAAAACGGCATCGTCGAGAACTATCGCCGCCTCAAGCAGGACCTGCTTCACGAGGGCGTGACCTTTGCCTCCCAGACCGACACCGAGGTCATCGCCCATCTGATCTCCAAACACTATCGCTGCGGCGAGATCCCCCTGGCCGAGGCGGTGCGTTTGGCACTGAAGGAGCTCCAGGGGCCCAGCGCCGTGGTGGTCATGAGCGCCAGGGAGCCTGATCGCCTGGTAGCGGCGCGCCTGGGCAACGCCGGCGGCGTGGTCGTGGGCGTGGGTCAGGGGGAGATGTTTATCGCCTCGGACATGCCCGCCATCCTCGATCACACCCGCGAGATGATCTTTGTCGAGGACCGCGAGATGGCCGTGGTCACCGCCAAGGGCGCCACCTTCAGCGATCTCGATGGCCGGCCCATCGCCAAGACGTCCACGATGGTCTCGTGGAACCCGGTGCTGGCGGCCAAAGAGGGCCACAAGCACTTTATGCACAAAGAGATCCTTGAGCAGCCGCGCTCGGTCACCGACGCCATCCGTGGGCGGGTCGATCTCGACGCCGGAGTCGTCCATCTGCCCGACCTGGAGGGTCTCAAGCCGGTGTTGCCCCATCTGCGGCGGCTGCACGCCGTGGCCTGCGGCACGGCCTGGCACGCCTGCCTGATGGCCAAGTTCATGATCGAGGA
>SKLG01000324.1 GCA_007123335.1 Anaerolineae bacterium
GATAGTAGGGCCCCGCGCCGGTGGCGTGCACGTCCCAGAAGGCAAAGCTCTTTTGTGGAATATGCGAAGCGCCCATGTGCCACTTGCCGCTCAGGGCGCAGCTATAACCCTGGGCAGCGAGCAAATCGGTATAGGCCGTCTGCCCGGCCAGATACTCGATGGGCTCTACATCCTTGCCCTCTAGCGTCGTGTTGCCGGCGCGCAGAAAGTCCTGGATGCCGTGCTGCGAGGGGATGCGTCCGGTGAGCAGCGTGGCTCGCGCCGGCGAGCACACCGGCGAGGCACAGAAAAAGTGCTCAAAGCGAATCCCCGTGGCGGCCAGGCGATCCAGGTTGGGGGTGTGAATCTCGGCGTTGCCCGCACAGCCCATGGCCCAGTAGCCCTGATCATCGGTCAGGATGAACAGGATGTTCGGTCGCGTGATATCTCTGCTGGCCATCGCTTACTCCTCTCCACTGCTCGATGGTTGTGATCCGCTCATTGCTGGCGAAGGTCTGGGTATCTCTCCGGCGTGCTCTTTGGACTGAGCCACCGGCACCGGGCTACGCGCCGCACCAATCGCTATCACCGCGATGACCGCGGCTACCACGCCCCACCACAAATAGACGGCGGACCAACCTGCCAGGTCCTGCAACGCGCCCACCAGCAGCGCGCTCAGTCCACCGCCGACATACGACGTAAAGTCCAGGGTGCCTGCCGCCGATGACACGTTGCCTCGCGGGCCAAGGCTAAGCGGTACCGAGGCCATGAGCAGCGCGTTGGTGCCATGGCTGCCCAAGGCCATCATCGCCAACAGGGCCAGGCTCACGGCGGCGGCGGATGCCCCGGCCCAGATATACAGCCCGGCGACGCTCACCACCACCAGGGCGGCCAGCCCGGCCACCACCGGCATCTCGCGGTCCTGCGTCCAACGGTGCATGAGCCAGCCGGCTAAAAAGGCGCCGAGGGCGCCGGCGATGGGCAGCGCCACAGCGATGAGCGCCGCAGTGGTCAGCGGCAGATTCCCCTGCTCCATAAGATAGGTCGGCCCCCACAGGGTGAGGCCATCCTTGATCATCCCCGACAACAGGCAGATAGCCAGCGCCGAGCGCATCGCCGGGCGCTGCCACAGGGCGATGAGTCCCTGCCAGATCGAGCCGTTTGCGGCGGGCTCAGCTTCGTTGGGAGAGCTGACGCTACTGGTTGGCCGATCGCGCACCCCCCAGAACCACATGCCGGCGATGGCCACCAAGAGGATGGCCGGCCCCCAGAACGCCCAGCGCCAGCCACCTACGGCGATCATCCAGCCGGCCAACATCCAGGCAAAGGCATTCCCCACGACGTAGCAGGGCGCAAAAAAGGCGGTGAGCCGGCCTCGTTGCTTTGGCGAGAACCAGCGTGAGAGGGTGCGCATCATCGGCCCCCAGCCGGTGGCCTGCGCCCACCCATTGATCGCCCAAACCAGGACGAGCAGGCCATAGGTCGAGAGAGAGCCTGCGAGGGCGTTCAGTCCGGCGGAGAGCAGCAGGCCTACGGCGATAAAACGCCGGGCCGAGACGCGATCTCCTACATGTCCATTGATCAACTGGCTAAAGGCATAGACCCAGAAAAAGAGGCTGCCCAGCAGGCCCAGCGCCGCCCGGCTCCAGCCAAAGCTCTCTTGCAAGGCGGGCATGGCTACAGAGATGTTCACACGCCCCAAGTAGTAACCGGCGTAGGTGAGCCAGCTCACGGCAAAGATGCGGATCTGCCAGCGCCTCGGGCTGGTCAGGCTATCGGTTCGCGACACGCTTCGCTCCTATGGTGACGAGGTATCGTGCAAGCACTGAGCATCTACTCCCCACGGTAGCCCATCTCGGCCCAGACGCGCCTCGCGTGCTCCAGCGCCTCCGGCTCAGGCTCCAGGCGGCCGAGGATGCTCGATGGCGGCTGTCCGGGACCGGCGTGCTCCGGCCAGGGCGACCAATGGTCGTCGGCGTAGGCGGCGCGGCTGGCTTCATTGGTCCAGTCGGGCATCTCCATCGGCGCTCCCTCCTGCAGTGCGCTCTTCCAGGCCAGGATGCCGACGGAGGACATGGCCACGCCGCGATAGACGTTCAGGAAGGGCTGCTCGCCGGAGCGGATCGCCTGGGCGAAATGGAGGTTCGTCCAAAAGTCGCCGCCGCCGTGCCCGGCCTGCTCGGCCAGATCGCCATGCTCCGGCCACTCGGGAGTATAGACGCGATCGCGCACCCAGCCGGGCTGCATGTGCCACTCATCGTGCCACACCCGCACCTGCCCAGGGCCAAAGTATCCCGGCCCACGGGTGATCTCCATCGCGCCCTGGGTGCCGTGGACCCGATACCAGTTGCTGTGGCCGGGCAGTCCCAGCCCCATGAGGCGAAACACGGCGCCATTATCCATGCGACACAGGATCACCGAGCCGGGGTCGCCGCGTCGTGTCGTACCACGGTTTACTTCAGGGCAGGCGATAGAGAGGGCGTTGACCCGCACCGGCATCGTCTCGGTGATAGTCACCAGGGGCGCCAGGGCGTGGGTGCAGTAATAGGTGGAGGGGATCCAGTTGCGCCAGTGATTCACGCCGGGCGCTAGGCGTAGCCGAGAGTCCTTGGCCATGGGGTGGTTGTACTCGCCCTCGGCATAGAGCGCCTCGCCAATCTCGCCGCTGCGATAGACGCGACGCATCTCCTGGTTGAACACCGTATAGGGATAGTTCTCGGCCAGCATATAGACGCGCCCGGTGCGCTCCACCGCCCGACACAGGGCCACCCCCTCGGCCAGAGTGGTGTTGCTGGCCGTCTCGCTCATGACGTGCTTGCCCGCCTCTAGCGCCTGGATGGCAAAGGGGGCGTGCTGGTGAAAGTAATTGGCCAGGATGACGGCATCCATATCATGTTCCAGGAACTCTTGATACTCAGTATACACAGATACGCCGTGGCGTTGGCCGGCCTCGTGCAGGCGCTCCTCCCAGGTATCACAGAGGGCGACCAGCTTCATACCCACCGTCTCGGTCGCGCCCCGGGCAAAGCTCTCCCCGCGACCGACACCGATCACGCCCACACGGATAACGTCGTCAGACATGGCTCCTCCCAATCCCAATGAGGCTTTACATCACCATCGTTCGGTATCATCCTCGGCATTATCGGCAGCAATGCGCTGCATGGCAAGTTTCAGGTACGGTTGGTGTGCGCTGTGCTTGACATCTTTATGCCATCTTTGTTACAGTGGCGCCGTTGTTGGTTTCGATCAGCACGGACAGCCTGCGATGGTTTTAGGAGGGGAGATGTCGGACGCCAAACCGCCGATCCTGCTTGTTCACGGTGCCTGGACTGAGCCCTCGTGCTGGGATAACTATATTCCCGTCTTGGAGGCTGAGGGGTATCGCTGTCTGACTCCGACGTTGCGCCATCATGACTGCCGACCCGATGATGATCCTCATCCTGAGTTATGCACCGTGAGCATCCGCGACTATGTGGATGATCTGGAGGCCATCGCCAACGATCTAGACGCCCTCCCCATCGTCATCGGCCATTCCATGGGCGGTTTGCTAGCTCAGTTGCTCCTGGCGCGTGTTCCCGCTCGCGCCGGGGTTCTATTATCGCCGGCGTGGCCGTGGGGCGTCTGGGGATTGCCGCTCACCAGCTTGTGCGCCATTGCCCCACAGTTTGGCACGTGGGGTTTCTGGCGCAAGCCATGTCGCCCTTCCGCCGAAAAGGTCGCCTATGCCATCGCCAATCGTATGGCGCCCGAGGACCAACAGCAGTTGCA
>SKLG01000208.1 GCA_007123335.1 Anaerolineae bacterium
CTGTGCAACACCCTGCGCGACGCCGACGTGCCGGTCTATTTCTCCACCGACACCGGCCCGACGACAGTGTTTCTCACCCACCGCGACCACGAGGATGCGCTGGTGGACGCGCTGGAGAGCGAGGGGCGCGACTGGGAGGTGGTTCGCGGCAGGATTGCCGGGCCGGCCACGTTGATCGCCCCCGACGATGCAATGCCCGAATTGGGCTGCTAACCCCTCGGTTTCAGAGTCACAAAAAGGCCATCCCGCATCGGGATGGCCTCTGGCTCCTCGGGCTGGATTCGAACCAACAACCAACCGGTTAACAGCCGGTCGCTCTACCGTTGAGCTACCGAGGAACGTCACTCACGACGAGCGGCATTCTACACCCCTTTGACCCTTGCGTCAAATGCGATATCCGCATGTGCCGGTTGACATATCCCGCGCTTTGGGCTATGCTACGGACGCTATCCTTTGCCTCATCCTTGCCTGCCCCCTGTCTTGGGCAAGAGACAGCGCATCCTACTTTCGCCAGCCTCCTCTGATTTTTGAATGATGCAGGGCGTTGCACTGTGCTGCGCGTTCTCATCCAACTCATCGTCACCGACTCGAGGCGCGCCCGCATCATGTATAGTGATGAATAGGAGTGTACTCATGAACCGTGAGATCGTGACGATTGATGGCAATGAGGCGGCGGCATACGTGGCGCATCGAACCAATGAGGTCATCTCCATCTACCCCATCACCCCCTCATCCCCAATGGGCGAGCATGCCGACGAGTGGAGCGCCTACGGCGTCGAGAACATCTGGGGCACCGTACCGCTAGTGGTCGAGATGCAGTCGGAGGCCGGCGCCGCTGCCGCCTGCCACGGCGCCCTACAGACAGGCTCGCTGACCACTACCTTCACCGCGAGTCAGGGGCTGCTGCTGATGATCCCGAATATGTTCAAGATAGCGGGCGAACTCACCGGCTCTGTCTTTCACATTGCCGCTCGGACGGTGGCTACCCACGCCCTATCGATCTTTGGCGACCATAGCGATGTGATGGCCACGCGCAGCACCGGTTGGGGCATGCTCTTCTCCAACTCGGTTCAGGAGGTGATGGATTTCGCCCTCATTGCCCAGGCAGCGACGCTGGAGGCGCGGGTTCCACTCTTGCATGTATTCGACGGATTCCGCACCAGCCACGAGATGAACAAAATCGAGCGGCTGAGTGAGGACGACATGCGCTACATGATCGACGACGATCTTGTGCGCGCTCATCGTGGACGCGCTCTTTCACCGGATCACCCCGTTATTCGCGGCACCGCGCAGAATCCGGATGTCTTTTTCCAGGCGCGTGAGGCGGCCAACCCATACTATGATCGCGCGCCAGAGATTGTCCAGCGTGCAATGGATCGCTTTGCCGAGCGCGTTGGGCGAGAGTACCACCTTTTTGACTATGTCGGCCATCCTGATGCCGAGCGCGTCCTGGTGCTCATGGGATCAGGTGCCGAGACCGCCGAGGAGACCGTGAACCATTTGGTCGAGCAGGGAGAAAAGGTCGGGCTGGTAAAGGTGCGTCTATACCGCCCCTTTTCGACAACCTGGTTTCTTGATGCCCTGCCCTCTTCCACCAAGGTCGTCGTCGCCCTGGATCGCGTCAAAGAGCCGGGCGCAGCCGGAGAGCCGCTCTACAAAGATGTGAGGACGGCGATCAGCGAGGGAATGGCCGACGGAACGCTTTCGTCCGAGCGGTCGATCTCTGTCTTGGGCGGGCGCTATGGGCTCTCCTCCAAAGAGTTCACGCCGGCCATGGTCAAAGGCGTGTTTGACGAGATGGGAAAGGAGCAGCCCCAACGCCACTTTAGCGTGGGCATTGAGGACGATGTTTCGCACCATAGTATCGAGTTTGATCCCACCTTTGATATCGAGCCCGACGATGTTGTGCGCGCTATCTTTTGGGGCTTGGGCTCTGACGGCACGGTCAGCGCAAACAAGAATAGCATCAAGATCATCGGTGAAGAAACCGAGAACTATGCCCAAGGCTACTTTGTCTATGACTCTAGAAAGGCGGGGGCTGTCACCGTCTCACATCTGCGCTTTGGGCCGCGACCTATCCAAAGCACTTACTTGATCCGCCAGGCCAGCTTTGTGGGGGTGCATCAATTCGGCTTCCTCGAACGCTATGACTGCCTCGATGCTGCCGTCGAGGGCGCTACCGTGCTGCTCAACTCGCCCCACGAGCCGGATGAAACATGGGACGAGATCCCCCGCTCTGTCCAACAACAGATGATCGACAAAAAGCTCAAGGTCTATGCCATCAACGCCTATACGGTGGCAGCCGAGACCGGCATGGGCAACCGGATCAACACGATCATGCAGACCTGCTTCTTTGCCATTAGCGGCATTTTGCCTCAGGAACAGGCCATCGACCAGATCAAGAAGGCGATCCGCGACACCTACGGCAAGCGCGGCGAGTCGATCGTGGAGCGGAACTTTGCCGCCGTCGATGCCGCTCTCGACCACATGTATCGTGTCGAGATCGCATCCGAGGCTACGAGTGAGGCCGAGATCTCACCGCCTGTGCCGGAAGAGGCGCCCGAGTTCGTCCAAGAGTTCATAGCCCACATCCTGGCTCGCGAAGGGGATGATCTGCCGGTGAGCGCCATGCCCGTTGATGGCACCTTCCCCACCGGCACTACACGGTGGGAGAAGCGCAACCTCGCACTGTCTGTGCCGGTCTGGGAGCCAGATATCTGCATCCAATGTGGGCGTTGCTCTCTCTACTGCCCCCACGCCGTGATCCGCGCCAAGGTCTATGACGAGAGCGCTCTGGCCGACGCCCCACCGACGTTCAAGTCGATCGAGGCACGCTGGCGCGAGGATGTGCTCAAAGGCAAGCAGTACACCATACAGGTGGCGGTTGAGGACTGTACTGGGTGCGCTGTCTGTGTCGAGGTGTGCCCGGCCAAAGACAAGAGCCAAACTGGGCGCAAAGCGGTCAACATGGCCCCGCAAATGCCCATCCGCGAGCAGGAAGCCGAAAACTGGGCCTTTTTCCGCGAGTTGGAGCAGGTGCCCACGGATGGCGAGATTCGTTACAACACGACCAGAAACGTTCAGCTCCTGCAACCCCTGTTCGAGTTCCACAGCGCTTGTGCTGGTTGTGGAGAGACGCCCTACCTAAAGTTGCTCAGCCAGCTCTATGGCGAGCGGGCGATCATCGGCAACGCCACCGGCTGCTCCAGCATCTATGGGGGAAATCTGCCTACGATACCATGGGCATTCAACAAGCAGGGCCGTGGTCCGGCATGGAACAACTCGCTCTTTGAGGACACTGCCGAGTTCAGCTTTGGCTTCCGTCTGACCCTCGACCGACAACGCCAATATGCCCAAGAGCTGGTGGACGCTCTGCGTGATATCATCGGTGATGACCTGGCCGACCGTCTTCTCCAAACGGACCAATCCACGTCCGAGGGTATCGCATCGCAACGCCGCAACGTGGCCAAACTCTGCGAAACGCTTGAGGAACACACAGATTCCAATGAAATGGCGGCAGAAGCCAGGCACTTGTTGAGCGTGGCTGACGCGTTGGTGAAAAAGAGCGTGTGGGGCGTAGGCGGGGATGGCTGGGCCTATGACATCGGCTTTGGCGGTCTCGACCATGTGCTGGCCTCAGGCCGCGATATCAATCTCCTCGTTCTCGATACCGAGGTCTATTCCAACACCGGCGGCCAGGCGTCCAAAGCGACGGGGCTGGCGGCGGTGGCCAAGTTCGCCGC
>SKLG01000343.1 GCA_007123335.1 Anaerolineae bacterium
CTCGTCACCACCCCAAACGGCGAGGACGCTCACCGTCTCACCTTCGAACTCGAGCTCATCAGGTGGCGGCGTTGGGGTAATATCCTCATCCGGCGTGGGCGTCACATCGGGCTCCTCTGGCGTTGGGGTAAGCTCGTCCACCGGCGGTGTTGGGGTAGGATCCTCAACCGGCGGCACGGGGGTAGGTTCTTCCACCGGCGGCGCAGGAGTAGGTGTCTCAGCCGGCGGTGCGCAGCTCGCCAGAACCAAGGCTGCCAAGAGCGCAAACACTAGTACCAGTCGGACTCTCTTTACGTACATGATTCCTTGTTCCTCCTCATAAACCATTGATCGCGACCTCCGCTACGTCAGTGGAGATCCTGGTACCCATCGTGGCCGTCGACCCGACTCATCACGAGATGCCGGGTCTGCGACCTACTAGTATTCCGTGCTCTGACCAAAAGCGGGTCCAACCGCTGGGAGACGGCATCATACCGGGGCCGTGGCATGATCATTGGTTGGGAGAATGAATCTGAGAGCGATCAACCGTTTCAGAAAGAAGGAGGTACAGGGGCGAGGAGAGAGATGTGCTGAGACAGGCTCACGTTACGGTTAGATCATAACAATCGATCAGCAGGCACTCTGTCAACGATACGACAAGGTGTTACGATATGAGCGTCAGTGGACACCACTCCAGGCACGAGCACGTACAATGCTATCATATCATGGCTATAGGGATATCACATGTTGAGATCGGTTGTCCAAGAGGTTGACATTGGTTGGAAGCGCATGGCCGACCCGGCTCGGACTTGAAGAGAACACCCATTATGTGGCATTCTGTGGCTATGATCGTTCGCATGCTATCCATCCGCTGGAGGAACCCATCATGAAGATCACCGGTTTAGAGACCTACCTCGTCGAGCTCGGCGAGCGCAACATGCCCCTGGTAAGGGTGCTCACCGACGAGGGGATACACGGCATCGGCGAGGCGTTTGCCGTGGGTCCCGATCTGGCCACGGTCAAGGCCATCGAGTACTATGCCGATTGGCTCATCGGTCGCAACCCACTGGACATCGAGGGGCTGTGGCAATTCATGTACAACGGCTCGCGCTTTCCCGGCGGCTCGCTGATCAACGCCGCCATCAGCGGCATCGAGCACGCGCTGTGGGACATCAAGGGCAAGTTCTATGGTGCGCCGGTGTACGAACTCATCGGCGGCAAGTGTCGCGACAAGGTGCGCGTCTATCAGGGGGTGGGCGGGGGCTCGCCGGAGGCCACGGCGGAGAACGCCGTGCGCCTGGTAGAGACCTATGGCTACACGGCGCTCAAGATGGGTCCGCACCCCCAGGGGAACGGGCTGTGGCACGATATGGGCCTCAGCGAGTGGCTGAACGGGGTGGAGGCCAAGATGCGCGCCGTGCGCGAGGCCGTGGGCCACGGAGTGGATATCGGCCTCGACTCTCATGCTCAGGTCTTTGAGCCCTTCAAGGCGGTGGCGATGTGCCATGTCCTCGAGCCCTATCGCCCCCTCTTTCTCGAGGAGCCGCTGCGCCCCGAGAACCGCAAAGCCTTTGGCTACCTGCGGGGCAAATCGTCCATCCCCATCGCCACCGGCGAGTCGATGTACACCAAGTTCGAGTTCCGCGACCTGCTGGCCAACGAGGGCGCCGACATCCTCCAGCCCGACGTCACCGTGGTGGGTGGGCTGTGGGAGATGAAAAAGATCGCCTTTATGGCCGAGGCCGACTATGTCACGGTGGCGCCGCACAACCCCTGCGGCCCGGTGGCCAACGCCGTGAATATGCACTTTGCCATGAGCACGCAGAATTTCCTCGTGCTCGAGTATCGGCCCGACGACATCCCCGCCCGCACCGAGCTGGTGGACGCGCCGATCCCGCTGGTGGACGGCTATCTGATACCCCCCGACCGCCCCGGCCTGGGCCTGGACCTGAACCTCGAGGCCTGCTCCAAGCACGAGTACAAGGCCTGGCATCGACCCTTCTTGTGGCGGATTGACGGAAGTTTCGGCTATCAGTAAGATAGGCCCTCAGGCGCCCCTCAGGTGCCCGGCACTTATCAAGTGCCGGGCACCTAATCAGAGTCTAGCGAAGGATTCACCCTATGCCCGCTTGTTGGCGTTAGCCGTTCCGCCCACATGACCTCGATGAAAACAAACCGATCACCCTCCACCGACCATCACGATGCTGCGGCCCCCGCCGGCGTGCGCTATGCGCCGTTGTGGCTGGCCGCTGCTATCCTGGTGGGCGCGGCGCTTCGCCTGGTGCAGCTACGTAGCGCGCCTCCGGGGCTACACTTTGACGAGGCCGTCTATGGCCTGCAAGCGTTAGAGATCTATCACGGGAGCCGGCCGATCTTTTTTCCCGCCTACACCGGCCGCGAGCCGCTGTACATGTACCTGATGGCGGTGGTCTTTCGCCTGGTGGGCATCGGCGAGCTGGGCATCCGCTTGACCTCGGCGCTCATCGGCATCGCCACCATCCCGCTGATCTACCTGCTGATGCGCGAGCTATACGGCCAACGCGCCGGGCTATTGGCCGCCGCGCTGCTGGCCCTCTCCTACTGGCATCTGACGGTGAGCCGCAACGGCTATCCCAACATCCTCATCCCGCTCATGGCCTGTCTGGCCCTCCTTTGGCTGTGGCGCGGCTACCGCGACGGCAGCGTGTGGCAACTCGTCCTGGGGGGCGCGGTCACCGGCGCCATCCTCTACACCTATTTGGCGGCGCGTTTCTTCCCCGTCACGGTGGCCCTCTTTTTCCTCTATGCGCTCCTCGTCGATGGGCGGCGCTTTCTGTCGCGCTTTGGCGGGCTGGCGCTAGCCGGGCTGGCGGCGCTGCTCGTCTTTGCCCCGCTGGGCTACTATTTCACCCGCCATCCCTACTACTTTTGGGAGCGGGCGAACCAGGTGCTCCTCATCCGCGAGGTGGGGCTGCTGGACACGGCGACGATGATGCTGGGCAACCTGGCGCACACGCTGGGCGGCCTTTTCATCAAGGGCGATGTGCGCCCCCATTTCAACCTGCCGGGCCGCCCGATCCTGACGATGCCTTCGGCCCTCTTGTTCGGTATAGGGCTGCTCATCGTCCTGGCCAAGTGGCGGCGCCCGGAGTATATGCTGCTGCCCATCTGGCTGGTGGGGATGAGCCTGCCGGCCATCCTGACCAAAGAGGTGATGCCGCAGGGGCAGCGCATGTTCGGCGCCATCCCGGCGATCTATGGGCTGGCGGCGCTGGGCCTCGACCGTGGTCTCGCGTGGCTGGAAGCGCGGCCCAACGCCAGGTTGCAGGCCGCTCTGCCGGCGGCGACGTTGGTGGTCATCCTCGGGCTGCTGGCCTATGAGGGGGCCGAGACGCGACGCGTCTATTTCGACGTGTGGACCAAGCAGCGGGAGACCTTTTACATCTTTCACGCCGATTATGTGCCCCTCGCCGAGGAGGCCCGCCGGGCGATGGACGAGGGTCATACGGTGGTGATCCAATCCCTGGAGTACAAGCACCCCACGGTGGTGTTCCTGGAGCCTCCGACGACCGACGCCCTGTGGACGGCGGGGGCGTCGACGTTTGTCGTGCCGGGGCGCGGGACGGAGGTCCTCTATCTGTGGCCGCGCAGCTCCAACCCGCTGCGGGCGCCGATCCGCGCGGCGATGGAGCGCCTGGTGGAGCCGGTAAGCGCGGTGGAGGACCCCTTTGGCGGCGTCATGTTGCACGTCGGGCGGCTGCGCCAGGAGGC
>SKLG01000533.1 GCA_007123335.1 Anaerolineae bacterium
ACAACTCGGGTTGGTTGGTCTGCCTAACGTGGGCAAGTCGACGCTGTTCAACGCGCTGACCCAGGCCGGCGCCGCGGTGGCCAGCTATCCCTTTACCACCATCTCGCCCAACGTCGGCGTGATGCCGGTGCCCGACCCTCGGTTGGGGCGCGTCGTCGAGATCCTATCCCGTCAGCGTCCGCCCGAGCGCGTAGTGCCCGCCACGCTGCGCGTCGTGGATATCGCCGGGCTGGTGCGTGGGGCCAGCAAGGGCGAGGGCCTGGGCAACCAATTCCTGGCTCATATCCGCGACGTGGATGCGGTGGCCATGGTCGTGCGCTGCTTCCGCGACGAGGACATCCCCCACGTCACCACCGAGCTGGACCCTCGCGATGACATCGAGACCGTCGAGCTAGAGTTGATCCTGGCCGACCTTGACGTGCTGGAACGGCGGCTGGAGCGGGTGCGCACCCAGGCCAAAGGGCGCGCTCACGAGGTCGAGCCGGAGATCACGGCGCTGGAGGCGGTCAAGGCGGGGTTGCAGAGCGGCGTCCCGGTGCGGCGTATGGAGCTCACCGAGGAGCAGCGGGGCTATCTGGGCGAGGTCGCCCTCTTGACCATCAAGCCGATCCTTTATGTGGCCAATGTCAGCGAGAGCGAGCTGCCCGACGGCGGCGATCTGGCCCAGGCGGTGGCGGAACGGGCTGCCCAAGAGGGCGCGCCCTGCGTCGTCCTGGCCGCCCCCCTGGAGGCCGAGCTGGCCACCTGGACGGATGCAGAGGCCGACGCGTATCTGTCCGAAGTCGGCCTAAGCATGGCCAGCCTGGGGCGCTTTATCCGCACAGGCTATGTCCTGTTGGACTATATCACCTTTTTCACCACCACCGGCGGCCACGAGGTACGGGCCTGGACGTTGCGTCGCGGCCGGACAGCCCTCGACGCGGCGGCCACGGTGCACAGCGACATGGCTCGCGGCTTTATCCGCGCCGAGGTGGTCTCCTTTGAGGATCTCGATGCCGCCGGCTCGCTGGCCAGGGCCCGCGAGCTGGGGCACTTGCGCCTCGAAGGCCGCGACTATGTCGTCCAGGACGGCGACGTCATCCACATCCGCTTTAACGTCTAGGCCGGTCCACTCATGAGCGATCTTGTCCCTCTGTCAGCCACTCTGGCGTGAAACGGGCCAGGGTAATGCGCTCGTAGGGGCCGTCCTCGCCTCGCTCGTAAAGACAGCAGATATGGACGCCTCCTGCGCCGTCGCCATCTGGCGCGATGGCGAGGTCGGAATAGGCCGCCGGCCCCTCGTGGAGCACGCGGGCAACCGGCCATGTGCGCCCCTCGTTATTGCTCATGCGCACCGTCAGGTGATGGCGTCCATCGAGCGATCTGGGATTGGAGAAGAGTGTGTATGAGCGCGGATCGCCGCCGTCACGGTGTGGCGCGGTAAAGCGCAACACGCTGGCCTGACAGATCGGCTCGGGCAGGGCGGCATCGTGAACGATGGGCGAAAAGGTCTCTCCGCCATCCTGGCTCCAGGCCACGGCGCGATAGGCTCCCCCGCCATCGAGGGGGCGCTTGTTGCGGCAGTTCAGATACACCCAGCCGTCCGTCGTCTCCATCGCCGTGGATTCGTTGGTGCCCTCGTCGGTGATCCCGCCGATGCGCCAGGTGGCGCCGTGGTCATCGCTGATGAGCACGTGCGAGTGGTGCGGGTCCTGGCGATTCTTGTCCTTGAGCACGATATGATCGCAGGGGATGAGCAGGCGTCCGCTGCGGAGCTGGATGCCATGGCAGGGCCCCGTGGCGTACCAGGACCAGCTCTCCGGTTTGACGGCGGCGGTGATCTCTTGCGGCTCGGCCCAAGTGGCGCCCTCGTCGTCGCTGTGGGTCACCCACACGGTGCGCGGCGCCTTGCCCTCGCAGATCATCGTCTCGTCGCCATGTTCGAGGTTCTTGCAGAACAAGAGCCAGATGCGCCCCGTATCGCGATCCTGCACCGGTGCCGGGTTTCCGCACACCCAGCCCTCCTGGGTCGCTACCACCTGCACCTCGCCGAACGTCCGCCCGCCGTCGACGCTGCGCCGCAAAAAGAGGTCGATCTGGTCCGAGTCGCGACCGGTGTACTTGCGCGCCTCGCAAAAAGCCAGCATCGTCCCCGCCTGGGTCGTGAGCAGAGCGGGAATGCGATAGCGCACATAGCCGCCCTCACCGCTCACGAATAAATCCTGCTGTTCACAATGTGCCATCGTCTCCTCCTCGTTTCGTGCGTGGCATGCGCCTCATCCCTGCCTCCATCCTGCACAGTTTGGGGTGTTTGTCAACGCGCTTGAGCGCTTGCGCGAATTGTGATACGGTGTAGCCGATGCGTTGGCTCCCCATCGTCGGGAGAATCATCAGCGCATGTTGAGACGAGCATACAAACACACACAGGAGAGTTCTATTGTGACCACGTACAGTATCTCTACCAGCGTCGCCGAGGACGCCCCCCGCGCTGTCGCGCTGGAGGCCATCGTGCAGGCCGGGTTCCGCCATGTGGAGCTGGTCTGTGATGAGGGGCACCTGGACGATTGGATGGCCGATCCCGCCGGAATGCGCCGCGATCTGGAGGCCCAAGGTTTGACGGCGCTCAGCGTGCATCTGCCTTCCTCGGCGTGCAATGTGGGCCATCCCGACGCGACGATCCGTCAGGCGGCCATCGCGGTGGCGGTGGACACGTTTCGACAGGCCAGCGAGGTGGGCGCCGGCATCGTCATCTGCCACCCCAATACACCCGATAACCCCTTTACCGAAGAGAATTTTGCTGCTGGGATGGCGCGCTCGCGGGCGTCGCTGGCCGAGATGGCCGGTCACGCCGCCGAGATCGGCGTGCGCATGGCCGTCGAGAATCTCCCGGCGCGGCATCTGCCCCGCCCCGGCTCGACTATCGCCCACGTCTTGGAGCTGATCGACGGCTTGAGCGAGGACGTCGCCGGCATCTGTCTCGACGTGGGCCACGCCAACGCCAACGAGAAGAGCGCGGCGCAAGAGGCCCTCGCCGCCGGGGACAGGCTCCTGGCGTTGCACCTGCAGGACAACGACGGCTTGGGCCAGGATCAGCACCTGTTGCCGGGGCGCGGCACCACCGACTGGGACGCCTTCCTGCGGGCCATGGCCGAGCTAGACGGAGACGTGATTCATACTTTTGAGGTCAAGCCCGTTGGCTCGCTGGCGGCGACGCTGGAGATCCTGGCGGGGCTGCGCGACGAGTGGACCAGGGTTGTGTAGAGGAGCAGGGGCTATGAGCACCACATCTGACGCGCAGGGCGATTTCTCGCGGGCGACCAACTCTCTCGGGATGGAGCTGGTGCGCATTCCGGCCGGCTCCTTTCGCATGGGCTCCCTCGATGGCGACCGTGACGAGCGCCCCGTGCACACCGTCGCCCTCTCCGCATTCTGGATGGCGACGACGGAGGTGACCAACGCCCAGTACGAGGCGTTTGATCCGCAACATCGCGCTCTGCGCGGCAAACGGGGCCTCTCGACGCAGGATGACGAGGCGGTGATCTGGGTGTCGTGGGAGGATGCCGTCGCTTTTTGCCGCTGGCTCAGCGAGCGGGAGGACAAGCCGTATCGCCTGCCGACCGAGGCCGAGTGGGAATATGCCTGCCGGGCGGGCACCACGACGGCGTACCACACCGGCGACGCGCTGCCGGAAGCCTATCATCGCGCCCAGGCGTTCCATTGGGACCCCGAGTTGGTGGACCTGACCG
>SKLG01000312.1 GCA_007123335.1 Anaerolineae bacterium
ACGCCGAGTTGCCCTTGCCGGAACAGCGGCTGATCCGCCACCAGTTTCATCAGATTCGGCTCAATCTTGACCAGTGGATGCGCCTGACCGCTGCCGTTCTGGCGCGGATTGGGCGCTCTGCTTCGTTGGTGACGCCGCCGCACGCCTCGCGTACCCGGTTCCGCCGTGTGGAGCTGATCTCGATCAATGAGACGATGTGTTTGATGGTATTGGTGCTTCAGGATAGCAGCATTCATCAGGAGATGTTGCTGGTGGAGCCGCCTATGGAGCAGGATGCCCTGACGCGTATCTCGAACCGGCTCAACGCCGGCCTGGCCAATCAATCGGCTGCGGATATTCGCGCCACCGTATCGCCCGAGTTGGCCGACCTTGATGAGTGGGGCAACCGTGTGTTGGATCGGTTGGTAGACATTATGGAGCGCCGCGACGCCCAGTCGATCCGTGAAGTTTATCGCGATGGGCTGATCAACGTCTTGCGCCAGCCCGAGTTCGAAGATGCTGACAGGTTCCGGCAGGTGATCGAGGTCATTGAGCATCCCAATTTGTTAGAGTCGATCCTCGCCAAAATCCTGAACGCCAATGGGGTGCAAATCATCATTGGAGGTGAGGGGACATATCAGGAGATCGACGATGTAAGTCTGGTCCTTTCACCCTATGGGGTGCGAGGCCGGGCGACGGGCGTCCTGGGCATATTGGGCCCCACGCGCATGTCCTACCCTCATGCCATCTCGACGGTGCGCTATGTCGCCCACGTAATGGATGACCTCATTGCCGATGTCTATGGTCTGGAACGTGACGATCAGAATCGTGACGATCAGAATCGTGACGATCAGAATCGTGGCAAGATCTAGCTCACGATGTTCACCGTCACGATCGATAATGGCACATTGAGCGAAAGGAGTGAACATGGCGAATGAGAAAGAGAGGCCGAGACGAACCAAAATCCCCGTTCGGCCCGTCAGTAGGTCGGCGAATCCCGGCCCTGACGAACCTCAGGAGTCTGTAGAGGGCCAAGAGCCAGATACGTCCGCTACAGGTGCAGAGAGCACCGACGCCAATGCAGAGCAAGCCGCTGTGGGCAATGCTCAAACCAACATGGAACATGTGCAGGAAGAGCTTGCCACGGTGCTGGCTGAGCACGAGGAACTCTTGGACAAGTACAAGCGCAGCCTGGCTGATTTCGCGAATTATCGCAAACGTCAAGACCGTGACCGTGAAGTGCAGGCCATGCGCATGCGCATGGAGGTGCTGAGGGATTTATTGCCTATCATCGATGATTTTCATCTGGCGCTAGAGAACGCGCCCCACTCACCGGAGGAAAGCGAATGGGTGGCGGGAGTGCAGCTCATCGAGCGCAAATTGATGGCCATGTTGCAGGCCTTTGGCGCTGAGCCGATGAACGCTCTCGGCAAGCCCTTTGATCCCAATTACCATGATGCCATGTTGTATGAACCCAGTGATGAATATCCTGAAGGAACGGTGAGCCAGGTGATACGTAAAGGGTATATGCTGGGCGATCAGGTATTACGGCCAGCCCTGGTGAACGTCTCTCGCGGCCCCGATTCAGACTAGCTCTAGCCGATGCGAGAAATGCACGATCTGATCGTGACGATGATCATCGTCAGGGTCCGGATCTTGAACAAGACATAGATTTGGAGGAAACCATGAGCAAGATTATCGGTATTGACCTGGGCACCACCAACTCGGTGGTTGCTGTTATGGAAGGTGGGGAGCCGACAGTGATCCCTACCGCTGAAGGAGGGCGCTTGTGCCCTTCGGTAGTGGCCGTCAACCCCAAGACCGGGGAGCGCACCGTCGGCCAGGTGGCTCGCCGGCAGGCGATCACAAACCCAGAGAACACAATCTTTTCGATCAAGCGCTTGATGGGTCGTCGCTTTGATGATCCTCAGGTGCAAAAGGCGCGCAAGATCCTGCCCTACAAGATTGTCGAAAAGGACAATGGCGACGCCTGGGTCGTCATGGGCGGCAAAGAGTACTCGCCGCCCGAGATCTCGGCCATGATCCTGGCCAAGCTCAAGGCCGACGCCGAGGCCTATCTGGGCGAAAAAGTGTCGCAGGCGGTCATCACCGTGCCGGCCTACTTTAACGACTCGCAGCGCCAGGCGACCAAGGATGCGGGGCGTATCGCTGGCCTCGAGGTGTTGCGTATCATCAACGAGCCGACAGCATCCTCGTTGGCCTATGGCCTGGACAAAAAGAAGGACGAAAAGATCGCCGTCTATGACCTGGGCGGCGGCACCTTTGATATCTCGATCCTGGATATCGGCGAGGGCGTCTTTGAGGTCAAGTCGACCAATGGCGATACCTTCCTGGGCGGTGACGACTTTGATCAGTTGATCATCGACTGGATCGTGGACGAGTTTCGCCGCGATCAGGGCATCGACCTGAAGAACGACCGCATGGCGCTTCAGCGCCTCAAAGAGGCGGCAGAAAAGGCCAAGATCGAGCTGTCGACGACCCAGCAGACGGATATCAACCTGCCTTTTATCACCGCCGACGCCAGTGGTCCCAAGCACTTGAACATGAACCTGTCGCGCTCCAAGCTGGAGCAGATGGTAGAGGGCCTGGTCGAGCGCACCATCGGGCCGTGCCGTCAGGCGCTAGAGGATGCCAACTATACGACGAATGATATCGACGAGGTCATTCTGGTGGGCGGCCAGACGCGCATGCCCTTGGTGCAGCGTCGCGTCCAGGACTTTTTCGGCAAAGAGCCCCACAAGGGTATCAACCCCGACGAGGTCGTCGCCGTAGGCGCGGCCATCCAGGCCGGCGTGTTGGGCGGCGACGTGGACGATGTGCTGCTCCTGGATGTCACCCCATTGACCTTGGGCATCGAGACCCTGGGCGGTGTGGCGACGCCCTTGATCCCGCGCAACACCACCGTGCCGACGCACAAGAGCCAGATCTTTTCCACCGCCGCGGATAACCAGACCCAGGTGCAGATCAACGTCGTACAGGGCGAGCGCCCGATGGCGGCTGACAACAAGCAGCTTGGTACCTTCAACCTGGACGGCATTCCGCCGGCGCCACGTGGCGTGCCCCAGATCGAGGTAGCTTTTGATATCGACGCTGACGGCATCCTGCACGTGTCGGCCAAGGACAAGGCCACAGGGCGCGAGCAAAAGATCACCATCACCGCCTCAAGCGGCCTTAGCCGAGAAGAGGTTGATCGCATGGTGCGCGAGGGCGAGCAGCATGCCGACGAGGACCGCCGGCGCAAAGAGGAGATCGAGACCCGCAACCAGGCTGACACCATGGCCTACACGGCGGAAAAGACCCTTCGCGATCTTGGCGACAAGGTGCCCGCCGATCTGCGCAGCGACATCGAGGGCAAGGTCAAGGCTGTGCGCGATGCTCTGGAGGGCAGCGATGTAGAGCGCATGCGTCGGCTCTCAGAAGAGCTTGGCCAGACGCTACAGCGCGTCGGTGAAGCGGCATACCAGCAGGATGGCGCGACGCCACCTCCAGGCGCCCAACCCGGCGGCGAGCCGGAGGCCGGCCCGGAGGAGGATGAAACCGTCGAAGGCGAATTCCGCGAGGTCTAGCCTTCTTGTCGTCCCATCCGAGGTTAGCGGCCGTACGGCCGCTAACCTCGTTGCTGTGTCCAAGCGCTTTTTTTGACGCTGAGCGGTCTGGGATGGTACACTGGCAGGACTCATAGAAATCGGAGCAATAACAACTGATGGATTCG
>SKLG01000354.1 GCA_007123335.1 Anaerolineae bacterium
CGTGACGGCGTGATCTCGGATTTCGAGATCACCGAAAAGATGCTCCATTACTTTATCCATCGAGTCCATGAGCGCAAATGGCTCCTCAGTCCCAGCCCGCGTGTGGTGGTGGGCATCCCCAGCGGGGTGACCGAGGTGGAAAAGCGCGCCGTGCACGACGCGACGCTCAGCGCTGGCGCCCGAGAGGCCTATCTCGTCGAGGAGCCCATGGCGGCGGCGATCGGCGCCGGGCTGCCGGTGAGCGAGTCGGTGGGCAGCATGGTCGTCGATATCGGCGGAGGCACCACCGAGGTCGCCGTGATCTCCCTGGGCGGCATCGTCGTCAGCCGCTCGATCCGCGTGGCCGGCGATGAGATGGATGAGGAGATCATCCAATACGCCCGCCAAAAGTACAATCTCCTCATCGGCGAACGTATGGCGGAGCGCTGCAAAATCGCCATCGGTTCGGCGTACCCGCTGTCCGAGGAGCAGACGATTACGATCCGGGGGCGCAACCTAATCACAGGATTGCCCGAGGCCGTCGAGGTCAGCAGCGTCGAGATTCGCGAGGCGCTTGCCGGCCCGGTGAGCATTATCGTCGAAGCGGTCAAGGCCGCCCTGGACGAGACGCCGCCCGAATTGGTCGCCGACCTCATGGAGCAGGGTATCGTTCTGGCCGGCGGCAGCTCTCAGCTTCAGGGCCTGCCTGAACGGCTATCCGACGAGACCAGGATGCGCGTCTACCGGGCGGATGATCCGGTCACCTGCGTGGTGCGCGGGGCAGGGGCTATCGTCGAGGACCTGGATCGCTACAACAAGGTATTGGCCACTACCGATCGAGGTAGATTGTCGCCCAGTCGGCGGACTTGAGCATAGGACACTATGGCGGGAGAGACTCGGCAGATAAGCGGCTCGCGAAGCTGGGCAGTAACCGTCATCTTATTGCTGTTGCTCATGCTGAGTTGGATCGTATTCGAGGGGGCGGGCGAGACGAACCCCGTGCGGGATGCCTTTTCGCGGGTTCTATCTCCGCTGCAATTCGCTATAGGTCGTGCTTCGCGCCCTCTGGTGCGCACCTTTGATCGTCTGGGCCGCCTGACGGACGTAGAGATCGAGAATGATCAGCTTCGCCGTGAGAATGCCGAGCTGCGCGCCGAGGTGATCGCCCTGCGCGAGGCCCAGATCGAAAATGAGAACCTGCGTCGACAGCTCAATTTCAAGAGCACTGTGCCGCATTTTCAGTTGCTCTCGGCCGAGGTCATCGGTCGCGACCCTAGCAATCTGCTGCAATATATCCTCATCGACCGGGGCCGTCTCGATGGCATCGAGTCGGGTATGCCCGCCTTGACGGCAGATGGGCTGGTAGGTCGCGTGAGCGAGGTCAGCGCCGCTTCCTCCAAGGTCATGCTCATCACCGACCCGTCCAGTTCTGTCACGGCCCTGATCCAGAGTTCGCGGGCTACCGGCGTTGTGCAAGGCTACTCCGCACATGAGTTGGTGATGCGTTATATTCCGCAACTGGCCGAGGTGGCGCCAGGCGATATTGTGCTGACCTCGGGCCTGGGGGGCAATTTCCCCAAGCGCCTGCCCATTGGCCAGGTGGTGGAGGTCTCGTATCATGATGTGCACATGTTTCAGGAGGCGAGGGTCATCCCGGCGACCAACCTGGCGGACCTGGAGACGATCATGATCCTGCTGAGCTTTACACCTTTGGACATTGAGGACCAAGAGCCAGAGCCCCCCCTGCCTCAAACGGAGGAGCCCTAGTGCTTGCATATCGATGTGGAGATGCTGGGAAGAGCTTGCCCCTGCATCGTGCGAGGTAATTGTGCAGCTCTGTATCTTTGTGGCTATACCGTCGGCTATTCTGATGGCCGTGCTGCAATCGACGGTCACGCCACAGCTCGATCTGTTTGGCGCCAGCCCTGATCTGGTGTTGTTGCTCGTTGTATCGTGGGCTCTATTGAGGGGCATTCAAGAGGGCGTCGTGGTAGCGCTTGCCGGGGGGATGGTCTTGGATGCCCTGTCGGGCGCGCCTTTTGGCCTGGGGGCGGCGGCGCTACTGGTTGCAGGCGTGTTGGCTGGCCTGGGGGGTGGCGCTGCCGTGCACACATCCCTGTCGCTAGGCAGTGGGTTGCTAGACACGATGGCTTTGCGTCTGATCATCGTTGTGCTTGTGACCTGGATCTATTATGGGTTTCTGGCCTTTTTCCTTCGGTTGAGTGGAGAGGTCATGTCTGCAGGTCTGGCTCTGGGGCAAATCGTTCTGCCTACGGCATTTCTGAATATGCTGTGCATGCTGCCCATCTATGGGCTGGTGCGTCTGGTGGTGGCGCGCAGCCAAACCGAAGAGCCGATGGAGTGGCAGTGATGAGTGATCGACAGAGCAGATTTCGCCTGTTGTTCTTTCAATTGCTCATTCTTTTCACCTTTTTGGTGATCATCTTTCGATTGTGGGATTTGCAGATCATCTCCGCCGACGTCTATCAGCGTTCCGCAGATCGCAACCGCTTCCGCCTCGTCCCCATCAGTGCGCCGCGAGGCATTATCTATGATCGTTATGGGCAGATGTTGGTGCGCAATGTGCCCAGCTTTACCGTCAGCATCGTCCCGGCCGGTTTGCCCGATGATCCTGAGGAGCGCAGCAGGGTGTTGCATCGGGTGTCGGAACTGATCGACGTGCCGGTGGGCGTCAAGCCCGATGGCGATATGTCGACGGCGGAGCAGGCAGCGCAAACCTCCACGATCGAGGGTATCCTGCATGCGCGCACCACGGGGCCGTTTGCTGTCAACCCCTATACGGCCATTCGCATTACCAGCAAGGCGGATCGGCAGGCCGCATTTCTTGTCGAAGAAGAGCATCTGGATCTGCCGGGCGTCCAGGTTGAGGCCGTGCCCCTGCGGCACTACCTCGACGGTCCGCTGACAGCGCATATTCTGGGATATGTTGGCGCCATCCCGGCTGAGCGATTGAGCACCTATGTGGAGCGAGGCTATGTCCCCGACGATCCGGTGGGTTTGGTAGGCGTCGAGGCCACCCAAGAATCGCTACTGGCGGGCATCAAAGGCAGCAAGCATGTCGAGGTCAATGTCTTTGAGCGCGAGGTGGCCGTCATCGCCTCTCGCCCACCGGTGCAGGGGCATAGCATCGTATTGACCGTAGACCTCGAATTGCAGCGCCAGGTGGAGCGGGCGCTGCGCGAGGGGATGCGCCACGCCGGCTCACCGGTGGGCGTCGCCATGGCGATGGATCCACGCACCGGAGAGGTGTTGGCCATGGTCTCCCTACCGGCCTATGACAATAATCTCTTTTCCGGGGGCATCTCTTACGCCGATTATGCCGCGTTGAGCAGCGACCCACACTTTCCTCTGGTGAACCATGCCATTGGTGGGCAGTATGCGCCCGGTTCGACCTTCAAGATCATCTCGGCCGCCGCCGTGTTGGAGGAGGGCGTGGTCCATCGCAATTCGACGGTGAGGTGCACGGGGACGATGTGGCTGCCCAGTCGCCTCTTTCCCAACGATCCGCGGTATGCTCAGCCGTTCCGTTGCTGGAACTTGGCCGGGCATGGCGCCCTTAACGTGGTGGGCGCGCTGCGCCAATCGTGCAACATCTATTTCTATCAGGTGGTGGGCGGCTTTCGTGAGCAGAGAGGGCTTGGCGTGGAGGGTCTGGCCCACTATGCGGCCATGTTCGGCTTTGGCGAGCCGACGGGTATCGAGCTCGC
>SKLG01000044.1 GCA_007123335.1 Anaerolineae bacterium
AGGTCATCGCGGAAGCGGCGCAAGTTATCGGCGATCTGGTCGAGCGCAAGGGGCTTGAGCTGCACATCGAGCTGCCCCCAGAGCTACCGGCCCTTTATCTCGATCGCACCCGTATCCGCCAGGTACTGCTGAACCTGATCAGCAACGCCGTGCGTTTCACCGATCAGGGTGCCATCACCGTGTCGTGCGGGCTGTGGGACGCTGCCGCGGACGGGCGTTCGATGGACCAGCCGCACTCTCCCTTTGTGGCCGAGGGTCAATTCCTCTGTGTGAGTGTGGCCGACAGTGGCATCGGCATTCGCTCCGAGGATATGGACAAGGTCTTTCAGGCGTTTCGCCAGGTGGATGGCAGCGCCCGGCGCCGCTATGGGGGCACGGGCCTTGGGTTGGCCATTTCCAAGCGTTTTGTCGAGCTGCACGGTGGATGGATGTGGGCCGAGAGTGAGCCTGGGCAAGGCAGCACCTTCTCCTTCGCCTTGCCCGCCGCCGAGGAGGTCTGGCTGCGACAAGGGTTGATCGAAACCGCCTCCCAGCCTGGCGCGGCTCCGATGAGCAAGCGCGTGGTTGTCCTCGATCGTGACCCCGGCGTGGTGCAGCTCTTTAGCCGCTACCTGCGTCATCGCCGGGTGCAGGGTGTGTCTTCGGTGGAGGAGGCCCTGGCCAGCGCCGCCAACCTGGCCCCAGAGCTATTGGTGCTGGCCGACGGCACGCCGCCCGAGGCGCTGCTCGCCCGGCAGCATGATTATCCCCGTCTATCCAAGGCTCATCTCAGTATTCTGTCCTGCCCCATCCCCTCAGAGCGACGCAAGGCGCTGAGCCTCGGCTTTGCCGATTACCTGCTCAAGCCGGTCATGGAGGCCCAATTGCAGGCATCGTTGGAGCGGGTGGTGGAGGCGCCAGACCATGTGCTGGTCGTTGAGGATGATCCGGATATGATGCGTCTCTTGGGACGCATGCTGACGCGCATCCGTCCAGGGGTGACCGTCGCTCGCGCCTATAGCGGCGAGGACGCCCAACACCTGTTGGCCGATGGCCCGCGCCCCGATGTGATCCTGCTCGATCTGACCTTGCCGGGCATCAGTGGGTACGACTTGATAACCTGGATGCAAGAGCACGACTTTTTGACGTGTCCCGTGATCGCCGTCACCGCCAATGTCCGCGTGGAGGCCCCCCAGGCTCCTGATGCGAGTGATCCGCTCGCGGCGATCAGCTCGCCCTTGACGGTGGCGCGGCAGGCGGGGTTCTCTGCCCAAGAGATACTGACCTTCACCGAGTTGGTGGCTGAGCACATGCCCTGCCGCTATGTGGGTGATGAACAGTCAGCGGCCGGCGAAACCGATCCCTCGCCTTCTGTCCGGCGTCAGGGTGCTCGCGTGGGCTAAATCGGACCTGGTCGTCCGTTCGACGGCCAACTTGTCTGAACCAAACCCGTCGTGAATCCCAACGGAGGCCATCGGCAGGTTCCGTGGTCTTGCAGCTATCATAGAGAGTAATGAGTCACACTGTGAGCCGTTGGCGCCATGAACCTCGATAGCTCACAGACAGGCGATCGTCAGAGATATTGGATCATATGGAGGTAGAGATATGCAGTATAAGGAATTCCTTGGACAGGTCCATCAGCGCGCTCGCGTCGATTCGCTGGACAAGGCGACGGCGGCTGTGCGCGCTACCCTGACCGTTTTGGGACAGCGTCTGGCGGGTGGTGAGCCAGATAATCTTGCCGCAGAGTTACCCGATGAGATCGGCCGCTATCTGCAAGAAGCGGCACCCCGTGGCCAGAGTTTTGGCTTTCAAGAGTTTATGGAGCGGGTGAGCAAGGAGGAGGGCGTGGACATGCCTGTGGCGGTGCATCACGCTCGGGCGGTCATCTCGGTCCTCCAAGAGGCCGTCTCTGCCGGTGAGATCGACGACGTGCGCGCCCAATTGCCGGACGAGTTTGATCCTCTGTTCGAATCAGGCAGCGAGGGTACCTTGGGAGAGACGGCATAACGCCTTGAGCGACGGGAGAAAGCCATGCAATACGATGAATTCATAAAAAGGGTCCATGAACGCGGCGAGTTTGGCTCCCGTGAGCAAGCGGTTGAAACCGTCAGGATCGTCCTCTCGACCCTTGGCGAGCGCCTTTACAGGACCACCAGGGATAGTTTGGAGGCCGAGCTGCCGGATGAGCTCAAGGCCTATTGGTGGGAGCGCCGCGATCCGGAAAAGACCTATTTGCAGAGAGAACTTTTTGACCTGGAAGAGTTGTATACGCGCGTCCAGACTCGTGCCGACATATCGCGCGATGAGGCGATGAGGCACGTTCGGGTCGTGGTTCAGGTCCTCCGCGGAGCCATCTCGTCTGGTGCGTGGCAGGACCTTGAGGAGGCGTGGCCGGACGAATACGACGCGCTTCTCGATCAGGAACGCGAGGAGCCGATGGAGCTACGCATAGACAAATCTGGGGAAGCCGATTTGGAGTAACGGCCGACCGATCGCTCCAAGAGATATCAGCCGCCATTGTCCCAGCGTGAGAGCAGTGTAAGCAGCTCCTGCTGGGTCAGTGGCTTTTGCACGTAATCGTCAGCGCCCAGGGAAAAGGCCAGCTCTCGCTCATGGAGAATCGAGCAGATGATCACCGGAATGTCGCCGGTCTCGGGGTTGTGCTTGAGGCTTTGCAGTGCCTCCCAGCCATCGTGGCCGGGCATCATGACATCGAGCATGATGAGCGAGGGTTGCTCCGTTCTGGCCAGGGCCAGCGCCTCTTGCGCCGAGTTGGCGCCCACCACCCGATAACGACCGACGGCGAGAAAACGCTGGAACATGTCGATCACGTCCTGGTTGTCATCGACGACCAGGAGCACCTCCCGCTCCGAGGGCAGATGCAGGTGAATCCCCCCGCTGTCAGCGCATAGAGATCCCCCCACCTTCTCGGCCAGTTGGCGGCTCAACGTCAGGCGCGGCGATGCCAGGAGATCCTCGGCGGCGACATCTTTGTCGTCGCCGTCAGCGCCCTCCTCTGGAGCACGACAGCGCAAGCCAAAGCTGATCCGCAGGTCGTCTTTGGCGCGAGCGTCCTCGCAGGCGGTGATATCGAGCCGATCCGCATCGGCGTAGGTCACGAGGTAGCTGAGAATATTGAGCAGCGCCTGACGCAACAAGGCTCTGTCACCATAGATCGTGGTCACCGGTGAGATCGCATGTAGGATAATCTCCACGCCGCGGCTGCGCGCCATCTCGTCCATAGCTTGCACCACGCTTTGCAGGAGCTCGTGCGCCGGCAACGCCTCTCGTTGCGCACTGGCCACTAGTCGATCCACCTCTGCCGTGACGCCATTCTCCCCGTTGGGCGCTGACTCGACGTCTGACTCGGCTGCCCTCTCCTGGGCCTGGGACCAGAGCAAGTTGGTGAGTGCGCGCAGCGCCCGGGCGTGTTCGCGTTGATACTGGCGCTCGCTGATGGCCAACTCTTGCGCGACCATCAAAGAGGGCGTGTGCTGGACATACTGTTCGGTAAGCACGCGATAGGGGCGCCACTCCTTGGCGGTATAGGGCACATGGGCAGCGGGGCGCAGCAGTTCGATGGTATCGAGGATGATGCGACGCAACGCCTGAGCATTCGATGTCCCGGTCACCCCCTGCTGCGGTAGAAGGAACGGCCCAAGAGGATGATCCTGCAAATGGGCGGCGTCAAACAGGCGCGCCA
>SKLG01000341.1 GCA_007123335.1 Anaerolineae bacterium
CGCGCCGTGATGATCACATCGCAGCCCTCTTGGGCCAACGCCAACGCCGCCGCCTTGCCCAGGCCACGGCTGGACGCCGCCACCAACGCGATCTTGTTCTGCAATCCTAGGTTCATCTTGCCTCTCTTGCCCTAAGGGTCATCCTATCTCTCCGCTGTCGTTTGCACGGACATGGTAGCACGGCTCCAGCAGATTGTCACGCGCACCCGTGCCCTACCTCCCCAAGGTCCCCAGCGAATCCCTCGGCTCCTCGCCAAACCTCGCCGGGGACCTTTGGCAGGTGGTAGGGAGGCGCGCAACCGTATCCATTGGGGTTGGATATTGGTCATAACAAAGGGGGATTGGTTTGAGGATTTCTGAATACTCGTTGAAGAAACAGGTGTATGAAGGAATTGTAACCCCTCCCGCCAAGGCTTTTCATTATGGATTCATCTGAGGCGCTTACCATGAAAGTGCTTCGAGTGGATCGCCCGCTCGTGATGTCCACGGCAGGACGCGGAGGGGTATGCGTTTCATGTCACGTGTCAGGCCCGCGAGCAGGCAGATATCTGCATATGGCGCATAGCGGCAAAGAGGAGAGACAAAAGATGGTTCTGTTTGTGCGGAAACTGGAGGAAAGGGAGCGGAAACGGCTGGAGCGTTGGGCACAGTCGGACAATGGCGACCTGTGCCACCGGGCCAAGATCATCTTGCTCTCGGCGCAGGGCTATCGGGTGCCCGAGATCGGCGAGATTCTGGGGGCTCATCCGGCGAATCTGCGCAAGTGGATCCATCGCTTTAACGAGACGAGTTGCCAGGGCCTCAGGACCAGGCGCTCGGGAGGGGCCAAGCCCCGTTTCAGTGAGGAGCAGAAACAGCGGATCGTGGCGCTGGCGCGCAAAAAGCCTCGCGATTTGGGGCTCAACTATACCTCGTGGACGCTGCACAGGTTGGCAGAGCAGGCACAAAAGCGACAGATCGTCGACGCCATCAGCCACGAGTATGTGCGTCAGATCCTCAAGGCGGCCAACATCACGTACAGACATGCGACCGGCTGATAAAGGTACGTGGTGCTTGCCCAAGGTCGGGGATCGGTGCCTCGATGCGGGGTCGCTACCTTGAGGGTTTGCCGTCTGACGACATGTCACGTATAACAGTGGGTTGAAAGCCAGCATATATCTGGTTGGAAGGACGATTATGCGCATCGCCTTGGTGGCGCCCAAGTGGTACAAGATGGTCAACAGCTACCCGCCTCTGGGCCTCGGCTATTTGGCCGCGGTCTTGGAGCAAGACGGGCATTGGACCGCCATCTTTGACCTGGGGTTAGAGCCGGACACGCCGTTGGACGAGGCCGTCGAGGCCATTGTCGCCTTTCGCCCGGACCTGGTGGGGTTCACCGCCATGACCCACAATTATGCCAGCGCCGCCGAGACGATGACGCTGCTGAAGGAGCGTCTGGACTGCCCCATCGTCCTCGGAGGCCCCCACGCCACCCTGTTCCCCGAGGAATTGGTGGCCGATCCCGCCGTGGATTATGTCATCGTCGGTGAGGGCGAGGAGACGCTGCGCGAGCTGGCCCGCATCCTGGAGCTATGGTTGCTCCCCGAGGGCAGCCGCCGTCCGCCCGCCGCCGCGCTGGCTGCCATTCAGGGGCTGGTGTGGACGCACAATGGCTTTCGTGGACGCAGGGAAATAGAGCGCAACCCAGAGCGCCCCCTGATCAAGGACCTGGACGCCCTGCCTTTCCCGGCTCGCAAAAAGTTTGCGCTGGAGCGCTATACCCTCCAGGCGCCCACGGGCGAGCCGATGGCCACCGTGCTCTCCAGCCGGGGATGCCCCTTTAACTGTAGCTACTGCTTCAAGGGGATCGTCGGGCGCACCTATCGCCAGCGCAGCCCCGAGAATGTGCTTCAGGAGCTGCGCCTGCTGGTGGATCATTATGGGTATCGTCACATCTATTTCATCGACGACCTATTCGCCTACGATCAAGAGCGCCTGACGGCCCTCTGCGAGGAGATTCTGGCGGAGGGGCTGGATATCCGCTGGCAGTGTCTGGCGCGGGTCGATCGCGTCACCCCCGAGGTGCTGCGCCTGATGTATCGCGCCGGCTGCCGCGAGGTGCACTATGGCATCGAGTCGGGCAATCCCGAGATTCTGCGCCGCATCGGCAAGGCCATCACCCTCGATCAGGTGCGCCAGGCCGTGACCTGGACCGCCGAGGCCGGCATCCTGGTCAAGGGCTATTTCATGCTCGGCCTGCCCGGCGATACGGCCGAGACGATGCAACAGACCATCGATTTCGCCAGCGAACTGGCCCTCGATCAGGCCATGTTCAGCCTGACCACGCCCTTTCCCGGGACGCGCCTGTGGGACGAGCTGCTCGCCCGCGAACCCGACGTGGCCCTCGAGGGCGATTTCTCTCAGGCCTTTTACTATGCCGGCGTGGGCGAGACCGGGTTTGGTCCCTTTTTCAACCTGTCGCAGGTGTCGGATGATGAGCTGATGCGCTGGATGTCTGTGGCCCAGGCTCAATTTCAGGAGGCCAAGCGGCGGCGCAAATATGTCCGGGCGCTGGGGTCGTCTCTGGGTGATCTGTGTTATCGCCTTTCTAGCGTCAAGCTGGCCCGCCGTGCGGGCCATGCGGCGTTAAATCATCCTCTGGTTCGCGGGGTCTTGGGTCGGAGATCCGCGCCCCACAGGCATCGGGGCGATGGGCATCGTCAACAGCTGGCCGAGCTGGGGCGCTATAATCTGCGAGAAGAATTGGCGGAAAAGTGGCAATGAATGGCATCCTGAGAGGCGCCCGACGGGTCAAGAGATTCTTGACTCCGCACAAGAGCCATCCGCTGGCCATGTCCTGGCGCTATGCGCACTATGGTATGCATAACCCGCGGCCCTGGGCCTATCCTGACCGCATGTATCTGGAATCGACCAATGCCTGTAACCTGCGCTGCATCATGTGTCCCACCGGCCGCGGCCTGAGCCAGCGGCCCAAGGGCTATCTCGATTGGGACCTGTTCCGCCAGATCATCGACGAGATGGCGCCCCATGTGAGCATGACCACGCTGCATATCTGGGGCGAGCCCTTGCTCCATCCGCGCATCGTCGACATGATCGCCTACTGCCGTCAGCGCGGCCTGCACGCCGAGATCTCGACCAATGCCGTGTTGCTCACCCCGGAGATCAGCCGGGCGATCCTCGACGCCGGCCTGGGCGCCATCTACCTCTGCCTCGACGGCACCACCGCCGAGACGTATGAGCAGGTGCGCCGCGAGGCCACCTTTGAGCAGACCTGCGCCCACATCCGCGCCTTTCTAGAGCTGCGCAACGCCGGCGGCTATGCGCGTCCCTTGACCAAGTTGCAGATCATTGAGCTGGCGCCCACCGTCGAGCAGATCGAGACTTTTAAGCAGATGTGGAACGTGCCGGGCGTGGATCGGGTCAACGTCAAGGCTTTTGACTCCTGGGGCAACCAGATCTCGGACATTAGTGCGCTGCGGCCTGAGGGCGGGTCGGAGACCCGCGCCTCGAACAAGGCGGTGGTGCGGGCTGAGGGCGGGTCGGAGACCCGCGCCCCGGAAGAGGCGGTGGTGTGCGCCCCGGATGGGCCGGTGCTGCCGCCGCGCTTTGCTTGCCCCAATTTGTGGTATCATGCCCACATTTACTGGGATGGCACGCTGGTTTGCTGCGACCGC
>SKLG01000165.1 GCA_007123335.1 Anaerolineae bacterium
AACGCGCTACTGGTGCGACCAAGTTGGCAAGATGATGCGCTTTGAAGCCAGCCACGGCGATCGTTGTCTACGTATACGCTACGAAGATCTCTGTGCCTCACCGACGACTGTGCTGCCGCATATGTTCACCTTTCTTCATGAGCCATGGGAGCCACGAGTTCTGGAGTACTATCGCTTCCCGCATGATAAGGGTAAAGAAGACGGGCGTGTGGCGGCCACACGTGGTTTTTCGGTGAGCAAAGGGCACTATGTCTCCTGGCCGGATGAGCTATACGAAAAATGTCTTGCCATTGCTCAGAATGAGCTGGATCTTCTTGGCTATTCGTCGGATCGCTGAGTGGCCTCATTCCCATGTCTATGCTTATCCACATCACCACGGTTCCCGCGACCCTCAGCTTTCTGCGAGGGCAAATGGGCTATGTGCGTGCTCGCGGATTCGATATCCATGCGATCTCTTCTTCCGCTCCTCGACTGGTCACTTTTGGCCAGGAACAAGGCGTGACTGTCCATGCTGTTGACATGCTTCGGCGTATCACCCCGCTAAAAGATATCGTCGCGCTTGTGCGTCTTTATCGGCTACTACAGCGCCTGCGGCCTACTATCGTCCATGCGCACACCCCCAAAGGGGGATTGCTAGGCATGTTGGCGGCCCTGTTGGCAGGCGTGCCGGTGCGCATTTACCATGTGCACGGTCTGCCGCTGATGACGTCGCAGGGAATCAGGAGATTCATCCTGACATTGAGCGAGCGAATCTCGTGTCTGTGTGCTCACCGAGTACTTTGCGTTAGCCCTTCCATACGTCAAGTTACGATCGATCTTGATTTATGCCCAGCGGACAAGAGCGCTGTACTATGCGCGGGCAGCATTGATGGCATAGACGCTCGAAACAGATTCAATCCGACACGTTTGGGTGGGGACGCACGGCTGGAAACACGTCGCACGTGGGACATTCCGACAGAGGCGCGCGCTATCGGATTTGCCGGGCGCGTCGTGCGCGATAAAGGGATAGAGGATTTAATAGCCGCCTGGGCTTTGCTAAGAGTGCGATTCCCCGACCTGCACCTGATGATCGCCGGCAAGCTCGAATCGCAGGATCCGGTCTCGAAGCAGATCATGCAAGCGATGCACAATGACACACGTATCCATGTGATGGGACATGTGCGGCAGATGCCTTTGATCTACGCCGCGATGGATGTGGTCGTTCTACCAACACATCGCGAAGGATTTGGCCTGGTCCAAGCCGAAGCCTCCGCGATGGCGCTGCCGGTGGTGTCGACAGCCGTGCCCGGCTGTGTCGATGCTGTCGTTGATGGCGTCACCGGCACTCTGGTGCCACCGCGCGATCCAAAAGCCCTGGCGGAAGGTATCGCTCGCTACCTCGATGACCCCGACTTGTCTCGGCGTCACGGCCAGGCCGGCCGCGAGCGCGTCCTGCGCGATTTTCGTCCCGAGGACATCTGGGAGGCTACCTACCAGGAGTATGTGCGACTGCTCCAAGAGAAGGGTCTGCCCGTACCCGCATCTGCTGAGGCTCGCCCATGACCATGCTCTCTTATTCTCGCGCCCAATTGTGATTCGACACTCGACATGCCGATGCCACTGTCTTCAGCGCCAATGATATCTATCTGCTCCTAAGGAGAAGATGCAATGAATCTCGGCAGCGCCATTCGCCGCCGCAGCTACTGGGCGCTTGACCACATCCAGGGAAGACCCGTGGGGCGACACGTGGATGATCTGCGACAGGCCTTTGAGCATCCAGAGGGTGCTATGGCGAAAGCCCAACGGCGTGCACAGCAATTGATCCAGCATGCGGTGACTACGACACCTTATTACGCCCAGTTCTCGGGCGTAGCGAATCTCAACGAGTTCCCGATACTCGAAAAGCGCACGGTGCGAGATCGATATGACGAGTTCCTGTCCTCTGTCTACGATCAACGCGATCTGGCAGTTACCAGCACAAGTGGTTCCTATGGTGTTCCTTTAGCCTTTAGGCTTTCCCCTGATAAAAAGGCTCGGCAGATCGCCGAGCTCATCTATTTCGGCGAATGGTGTGGGTATCAAGTTGGCGACAAACATATCTTCTTTAGCGCGACCGTGGAAAAGTCCAAGTTGCGACTACTGCAGCAGAACGAGCTTTTGGTAAATCCAGTCAAGATTGATAATGCCTGGTTATGTCAGCAACGTCAAATCCTACAGCACGGTTCATTTACAGCACTCATCGGCTACCCATCGGCCATCTCTGCTTTGGTCGAGTTCTGTCACTCAAAAGGGGATACGGCTAACGCTTTTCGTATAGGGGTCGTAATAACCGTAGGTGAGACGCTCTCAGCGCCTCTCCGGCAACGGGTGAGCGAGGTCTTCGGTTGTCCGGCCTTGAGTCGGTATACTACCATGGAGTTCGGAGTTTTGGCCCAAGAGTGCTTGCAGCCATGCGCACATCACACAAATATCTCTAGCTATATCATTGAGGTGGTTGCGCGTGAGGAGGATCGCCCAGCACATCCTGGCGAGATCGGTCGAGTTGTTGTAACCGATGTCTTTTCACACGCTATGCCTCTGATTCGCTATGATACGGGCGACCTTGCCGTGATGGGAGATTCTTGCTCTTGTGGCCTTCAAGGGCCGATATTTTCGACTCTCACTGGACGCGCGGCGCAAATGATCACAGCGGTGGATGGAAGCTTGGTGTCTCCCCTCGCTATTAGTGCATCTTTGCGTCAGGTGGACGGTATTAGGCAATACCAATTTGCTCAGCAGTCTGCCGATTCCTACGAGATCAGGGTTGTGGCTATGGACAGCTTTGATGGAGAGCATGCTCTGCGTAAACGAGTTCGTGATCTACTAGGGGCCAAGGCTCAGGTCATTATCCGTCAAGTGCCGGATATTCCTCCTCTTAGCTCCGGTAAGCGGCCATATATTGTCAATGAATGGAGACGTACCCAACTCGCGTGAGGACGGATATGATGGGCAGATCGCTTGACGTCAATGGGCATTATTGGCATACTGCGCCCGCATGCTAGCCAGGCTAGCGCGTTTCGCTCTCTGGCGGTCAATGACGTGAGCGAGCTCTCAGGCGTCGCCCCGATTATGATACAGGATGCCGCCATGTGCAGGTCATCGAGTAGCCTATGGCCGAGAAGCTCTGCCGCTAACGAGCACTCTTTGCGAAACGAAACCATTTTCCCGAGTCGGAGCTCCCACTTATGACCGCGTTCTACCGCCGTCGAGGCAAGCGCATCTTTGACCTGGCTCTGACCATCCCGGCGCTCATCCTGCTAGCGCCGATCATGAGCCTCGTTGCCCTGGTTGTGTGGCTTACCATGGGCCGCCCCGTGCTCTTTCGCCAGCTACGCCCCGGTCTCCATGGAGAGCTCTTCACGTTGTTCAAATTTCGCACCATGACCGATGAGCGCGACGCCGCCGGGAATCTGTTACCAAATGAGCAGCGGCTCACGCGGATGGGTGCCCTCTTGCGCAGTACCAGTTTGGACGAATTGCCCGAGCTCTGGAACGTGTTGCGCGGCGAGATGAGCTTGGTTGGCCCCAGACCTTTACTGGTAGAGTACCTTCCGCTCTACACCCCCGAGCAGGCGCGACGTCATGATGCCAGTCCTGGCATTACCGGCTGGGCGCAGGTCAGTGGCCGCAATGCCCTCACCTGGGAGCAAAAGTT
>SKLG01000036.1 GCA_007123335.1 Anaerolineae bacterium
CCGCCCCCCAGCAGGTAGAGCAGCGGCCAGTTGTAGAAACTCTCGTAAAAGTCATCCGCCCCGTCGCGGCTGCCCATTTGCTCGCGCCAGATGAGCGTGCCGTCGTCGCGGGTGTATTTGGCCAGGAACGGATGCACCGCTCGATCCATGGCCTCGATAAGCCGACGCTCCCAAACAGCCCACGATGGCGGAGACACGCAGAGCATGTTGGCTTGGATGGTTTGCATGATCCCTCCATGACAAAACGAGTGGATGAAAAAAGTCGGGTAGGGGGCATGGACGTTGTGGGCCACCCCTCACCCCCGGTACGTTCCATCATCGGTAGGATAGCTGTTCTACACCTGCCGGTCAATCGCATCCAGGAATGGCGGACACGCGATGATATCGGGCACAAAATGGGTTCAAGATGATAGTAACCGAAATGTAACCTGATTGTGACATTCTGTTTACTTTGGTAAAGTATACTATGCCCACCGCATTATGCAATCGGTTACGGTATCGATAGGATCGGTCAGGGCGAAAACGTCATAATGACGTAAAAAGCGCTAGTCATAAAAGACTAGTATAGTATTGCAGCGATCATCGTTTTCATCTTTATCTTCATCCTCTCTCCCTCTCCTCGCTACCCGCTGCTTCCCAAGTGCATGCTTTGCCTTCCCAACACCCATCGCACAGGGATCGTCCTATCCCATGCGGCCAATATCGGTGGCTCATCGATGGGGGTTATCACGATCTCTGTTGCATGAACGGTTCACCCTGGGCTGCAATCCTCGATCGCATCCTCTCGAACCAGGGTGACATGGACTGTTTGCTTGGCAAGATTCTTTCGGTTCTTTGGGCCAGTGCCATAGTTATCGCATCCACCCATACATCAATAGTCACTCTAACCAGTTCACTGCCCAGGATGTTCTCAGCTACCCTTAGGAGTATTGAGATGGGCGATCAAGAGACGCTTGATCTACGCTGGTTACTGGCCATCATCCGGCATGGGCTGTGGCTGATCATTCTATGCGCGATGCTGGGCTTGGGTGGCGCTCTGTTGTTCCACCACGTGAGCACTCCGATCTATCACGCTTCGACGACCCTCCTCATTCAATCGTCAACATCCGATCTCCAGGCTATCATGACCAGCGAGCGGCTGGCGCGCACCTATAGCAGATTGCTTCAAGAGCAAACGGTCCTGGAAACGGTGATCCAGCAATTAGAGTTGGATGAAACGCCCACCACCCTGGCACGCCGGGTCAAGGTCAGTGTGATTGTCGATACCCAGTTGATCCGCGTCGGCGTGGAGCACAGCGATCCCATCGTGGCCGCTCAGATCGCCAATACCCTCGGCGAGACGTTCATCGGGTACGTGGAAAACCTGCAAACAGAACGACATTCTGAATCTCTGACCACCATCAAGCAGCAGATCGATGAGCTCAGCACCGAGATAGACGGGACACAGGCCCGGATCAATATCCTCAGAACCCGCCCGCCGGAGGATCCAGCCGAACTGACTCGCCTGGAGTCCCTCCAGGCGCAATACCGCAGCACCTATACGACACTTCTTCAGGGCTATGAGCAGATGCGTCTGAGCGCCGCCCAATCATTGCATACGGTGATGGTTGTGGAGCCTGCTCGGATTCCCTATGAGCCGACGCAAAGCCTCTTCTTGTATATGAGCCTGGCCGGCCTGGTGGGGGCGCTGGTGGGTTCAGGAGCCGTGTTTCTGCTCGAGCACCTCGACGATACGATCAAAACCGCCAAGGATGTCGGGCGAACCCTGGGCCTCAAGACACTGGGCACCATCGAGACATTGCCCAGAGCTCAGAGAGAGACCCTCGTCGCCACAGATCCCCAATCCCCGCATGGCGAAGCCTTTCGCATGTTGGGCGCCAGCATCTCCTTCACAGATACAGAGCTACCGCTGCGCAGTATCCTGGTGACCAGTCCCACCGCGATGGAAGGCAAGTCCTTCATCGCAGCCAACCTTGCGGCAGCCATAGCCCTCTCGGGCGTGAACGTTGTGCTGGTAGAAGCGGATCTGCGCCGCCCAACGCTAAAGCACTGGATCGGCTTTGATCGACAAAGCCAGGGGCTGAGCACGGCGATAGAGCATGGCGCTCTGGATGGCCTCTTGCAGCGCACCCCGATCGAGGGGCTATCGATTCTGCACAGTGGCGAATCGCCATCCAATCCTGGTCGCTTTTTGAACTCACCAAACCTCAGCGACCTGCTGAGCAGTCTGATCCGTCAGGGCTACCTGTTGGTGATCGATAGCCCACCGGTACTGCCGGTGGTCGATGCCATGCTCCTGGCTCGCCACGTAGATGGTGTGCTGCTCGTCCTGCGCGCCGGGCAAACCCGCTGGCAGAACGCGCGGCAGGCCATGGAGAAGCTGCACCAGGTGGGCGCTCACGTGGCGGGCGCGGTGCTCAACGCCGTGCCGACACACCAGGGCAGCTACTATGGGCACTATGGCTATTATGCATCGTACTCCTCAATCGATGGCGACGGCCACTACAGCCAGGCTCGATCCATCGCCCGTCTATCCCTCGCCAAGACCGGGGCCTCTGGTCTGGTCGTGCTGTCCAAACTACCCTCTCTTCTGCTTGGCCTACTACCCGAGAGAATCAGGCCAGCCCCTCGCGGTGCTTTGAACAGGGCCGGGGCGCGATCTCCTCACGCTGCTGCGAGAGCGCGACGTCGCGGCAACCGTGATACCGCCAACTGACGCTGCCCCCGTAAACCAGGCTTGTGGTGGCTGAGGAATATCAGCACAAGGCGCTGAAGCTGATTCAGAGCGTCCCAAACAAGACCAGCAAGTGCTGATTCGCGACGGCGATGGTCAGCGTTGAGCATAACACGTTCTGCGCGATGAACGGGTGTTATTCCCGGAATAGATCATCGCTACGCCGATACGACTGTAGAGGTTCAAGAGTGCATAAACGATCTCTGTACGGACAAAGGAGGCCCAAGAGGATGGCCGGCGCTCTGGCTGCCCTCACCGTGATCCTGCTGACCGGCGCCATCTATGGGCGACGCGAAGCGATCCTGCGAGCCATCGGCGCCTATTTGGTGGTGCAAGACGACCTACAGCCGGCGGACGTGATTCATGTCATCGCCGGCGAGGATGATCGCACCGACCACGCCATCCAGCTATACAAGCAGGGCTATAGCAGGCGAATCTTATTTACCGGTGGATGGTGCGTCTTTCATCAGTACTATCACGGCGAACATGGCCGAGCCGTCGCCATGGCGCAAGGCGTCCCAGACGAGGCGATCGCGATGGACGACACCTTTGTCACCAGTACCTATTGAGAGACGGTGCAGTTAAAGGCCTATATGGATGCCCACCCAGATCCGCTTGATTCGGTGATCGTCGTCAGCGACGACTATCACATGCGCCGAGCGCGCTGGACGGCCCGCCGCGTGCTGGGGAGGGCGGTCTCGGTGCAGATGGCGCCCGTCCCTGAGCCGGGTGCGATTCTTGGGCAACCATGGTGGACGGACGAGCGGTCGCGTGCCCTTGTGCGCGACGAGTATCTCAAGCTCGCCTACTATGTGTTGCGGTATCAGCTCGATTTGCCACCCCTCAGGGCGTGGCTGACCTCACTGGATCGGGAATAACGACCATGGCGAAATCCTACACGGTGTCAGGATCGGGAATAGCCACGCAACAGTCGCTC
>SKLG01000011.1 GCA_007123335.1 Anaerolineae bacterium
ACAGGACTCGAACCTGTGACCTCACGGATGTGAACCGTGCGCTCTGACCAGCTGAGCCACGCACCCTTGCAAAAGCCAGTATAGCACAGTCGCCCCGATCGCGCAACTGAAGCCAAACCGCATAGTAGACACATTCCGCCTCGTTGACGCCCTGCGGGGTTCATGCTATCCTCTCGGGAGAATAGATGCGCCCCCAGGATCCTCTTGGGCGGTGCTTTTCGCGACACGGAGTGGCCTCCCGAATGGACGTTCTGCAAGACCTTAACCCCGCACAACAGGAAGCGGTGCAAGCGATCGAAGGACCCGTGCTGGTGCTTGCCGGCCCCGGATCGGGCAAGACGCGGGTGCTGACCCACCGCATCGCCTACCTCATTCAGGTATGCGGCGTGCCCGCCTACCGCATCCTGGCCGTGACCTTTACCAACAAGGCCGCGCGAGAGATGGTGGCGCGCTTGCAGTCGCTCATCGGCGAGAGCACATCGCAGCTCACCATGGGCACCTTTCACGCCACCTGTGTGCGCATCCTGCGGCGCGACGGGGCGCCTGTCGGCGTGAGCAGCAACCTGGTCATCTATGACGCCGACGATCAGCGGCGCCTGATCACCAAGGTGATCAAGGAGCTGAATCTGGATAACAAGATGTACCGTCCCAACGCGGTGCACGGCGTCATCTCGCGGGCCAAGAACGATCTCTATACCGCCCAGACTTATCAGCCGCCGACCTATTGGCACGAGGCGGTGGCTCGCGTATTCGAGCGTTATGATGAACTCAAGGCCGAGAGCAACGCCCTCGACTTTGATGACCTCTTGCTCAAGACCGTACAGCTCTTTGCCGAGCACGAGGAGGTGCTGGCGCGGTATCAACGGCGCTACCAGTTCCTTCTGGTGGACGAGTTTCAGGATACGAACCGCGCCCAGTACGAGATGATCCGCCTGCTGGCCGGGGAGCAGCGCAACGTCTTTGTGGTGGGCGACGAGGATCAGAGCATCTATTCGTGGCGCGGCGCCGATTATCGCAACGTGCGCCGCTTTTACGAGGACTATCCAGATGCCAAGGTCTGCCTGCTGGAGCAGAACTATCGCTCGACGCGGACGATCCTGGAGGCCGCTCATGCCGTCATCGCCCGCAACGAACAACGCACCGATAAAAAGCTGTGGACGCGTAACAGCGCCGGGCAGACCATCCACTTGATCGAGGCCTATGACGAGGGCGAGGAGGCCGAGATCGTCGTCGGCGAGATTCAACGCCTGGTCGCTCGCCGCGAGACGACGCTGAGCGAGTGCGCGATCATGTTCCGCACCAACGCCCAATCCCGCGCATTGGAAGAGTCGCTGAACCGTCACCACGTGCCCTACAAGCTGGTGGGCGCCATGCGCTTTTATCAGCGGCGCGAGATCAAGGATGTGCTCAGCTACCTGGCCATCTTGTACAACCCCGACGATAGCATCGGCCTGTATCGGGTCATCAACGTCCCCAGCCGGGGCATCGGCCCCAAGACGTTGGAGGAGCTCGAGTTGTACGCCGGCAGTCTGGGGCTGTCGCCCGGTCGGGCGCTCCTTCACCTGGCCCAGACAGAGGCAGCCGACACCACAGACGATATCCTGAGCAGCCGCTCGGCGCGCCTGTTGCGCTCCTTTGGCCAGTTATTGGCTTCGCTGCAGCAAGCCTACGAGGAGCAGACGCTCCAAGAGCTGCTACAGCTCGTGCTGGACAAGACCGGCTATCTGGATGACCTGCGCGACGGCACCGAAGAGGGTGAGAACCGCATCAGCAACGTCCGCGAGCTCTTTACCGCCATTGGCAACGGCGACGGCCCCGCTCGCATCACGCTGCCCGCCTTTTTGGAGCAGGCGGCGCTGGTGTCGGACGTGGACGAGACGGACTGGAACACCGACGCCGTCACCCTGCTCACGCTGCACTCGGCCAAGGGCCTCGAGTTCGAGACAGTCTTTATCGTCGGGCTGGAGGAGGGGATCTGCCCCCACAGCCGCTCGATGGAGGACCCCGACGGCATGGAGGAGGAGCGGCGGCTGTGCTACGTGGGCATTACACGGGCCAAGGACCATCTTTACCTGCTGCGCACGTTTCGCCGCACCCTCTATGGCAGCGATGAGCTGCGCGAGCCGTCGCGCTTTTTGCTGGATATTCCGCCCAGCCTGCTGGACGGCAACCTGGTGCGACGCGCAACAGCCTCCCGCAGCACACGAGATGGCGGACGCGGCACAAGCTGGATGCAGAACAGCGCGAGTCAGCGCCGAGGTGGCGCCGCAAACACAGGGCGGGCGAGCCAGAGAGAACATGGCGCTGCGGGGCAGCGCCGTCAGCAAGCCGAGTCGTTTCGCGAGAGCCGACGCAGCCGTACCTCGGGGAACCGTGATCAGGAACGTCGTCCATCTCATCGCATCGACGAGCCCCTAGATGCCCCGCAAGCCGCCGCGCCGGCCAAGCGCGCCTGTGACTATACGCCCGGCGAGAGCGTGATCCACCCGATCTTTGGTTCGGGCACCGTCGTCGCCAGCAAGCTCGTCGGCGACGACGAAGAGGTCACCGTGGCATTTGAGGAACTCGGCGTCAAGCGACTGATGGCCAGCTTTGCCAACCTGGAAAAGGCTCCACGCTGAGCCTCAACAGGCCCATCTCCTTCTTTGGAGAGGGTTGGCAAGCGATCAGGTCACCGAGTCCACCTCCTCCTCGGGCTTGAGCGGGCGGCGTCCAGTCACCAAGAGGACGCCCAAGGCGACAACTGCCCCGGCCACGACGAGCCAGCGCAGGGGGTTTGTTTCCCCCGGCGCCCCGGCGGTCGCGCGCCCTGACTCATAGACGATGGACAGTTTGGGGCGTTGCGGCACCTCCAGCCATTGCGCGCTGGCGAACTGGTGCTCAACGCTCACCCCACCTTCTGAGTGCAGGAGCAGACCATAGTTCTCCTCGGGATGGGCTATCCAGTGCCGCAGCGCCGAGGTCATATCCACCTCAACCCACTTGCGAGATCCCCACACCGGCACTTGGCCGACTAGGGTTTCGTCATAGTCCTGGCCCACGCCACCGGCGCCTGGCGCCGCCCAGGCCTGAGCCTGGCTGGCCATCAGCCAGTTCGCCTGATTCTCCTGCCAGGGGCGCAAGAGCCGGAAGGCGCGCAATTGCACCTGCCCCTGATTGCTGGCGCTGGCGGTCCACAGCTTGAGAGTGGCCTCGACGATTGACGCATCATCCGGGATCCTGTCAAGATCGAACCGCACCAGGCCGACGCGGACATTGCCCTGCCGCACGGTAAACGTCGCAGCCCCTCCGCGAACAGCCCCCTGAGACCAACTATCGAGGAAGGTATCCGTGGTGCCCATATAACCATCCTGCCCCTGTTGTAGCGTCAGGGCCAGACGCTGAGACACCGGCGTAGCTGTCGCGGGCAAAGAATCTGCCGTGGGTGTGGGCGAGGGAAGCAATGTCGCCGGCGCAGAAGGCGTGGGCATCGGCGGTAGCGTCGCCGGCACACCCGGTGTGGCCGTCGCTGACGCAGAAGGCGTAGGTGTCGCCCCGCCCTCCCAAGAGATGACCAGCCGCGGCCTCAATCCGGGAGCGGCCTGCCCTTCAGAGCTTATGAACTGGTACTCGACGGCGACACCGCCACCGGCCTTGATGATCAGCCCATGGTTATACTCTGGGTTCCTGACCCAGGTCTGAGCCATACGGGTCACGTCAAAGGTAACCCAGCGCCCCTGGACGCTGAGGGTAAGCTCATCCAACGGCGGCACGACGAGGTCGCTTCCTAGCCCGTTCACGCCCTCGACGTTCCAGGCCCTCGCGCGACTCGCCCGCTGATAGTTCACTTCGTTCACCGTCCAGGGTCGGGCAATCCCGTACACCTGCACAGGCAGAGGATGTGGGCCACTGCGATACTGCACATAGAGATGCAGCTTGGCCGAGTTCACCTGACTGGAGGGAGGTATGGCGCGCAGATCGTAGCGGATCAGCGGAGAGCGATAGTCCCCCTGGCGCACCACGAGACGCTCCGCACCGGCATAGTTCATGTCAGGATACCAGCGATCGACAAAGGTGTCCTGGCAGCCCTGATAGCCATTCGCTCCCTGTTGGAAGGTCACTTCACCGGAAACAGGGAGTAGTGTGGGGCCGACGGTAGGCGTCAACGTTGGGCTGTCCGGCGTAGGGGGCACCGGCGTATTGGTGATGAGAGGCGTAGCGGTGGGCGCTACCGGGATGTATTCGACCTCCAACTGAGGACGAAAGTCGAGGACCGTCCAGGCCGACGAGGCCAGGTTAACCTGCATCGCCACTTGGCCCTCACCAATCATCAGCAATCCGTGATTCGCGTGTGGCGTCGTTACCCATTCCTGCACGAGGGCCGTGACGTCAAACTCGACCCAAGTGCGCTCCGCATCAGATACCGCGTGGGCATACACCCGCGACGAACGGTCGCGCTCGGCATCCATCGCGCCGGGCTGAGCCCATGCCTCAGTGGCGGTGGCGCGGTTCCAGGTGGCCAGCTCGGGGTCCCAAGGGCGAACGACCTTCAAGATATTTAGATTGAGCTCTGACGCGTCGGTAGCATCGGTAACATAGACCCTGAGTAGAGCACGACGCACCGACGCATGGGATGGTATCGCCTCCAAGGCGAAACGCATCAGCGGTACGTGCAACGACCCTTGCCGAACGCCGAGCTTGGCGGCGTGGCCATGATTTGTATCCGGCGCCCAAGCGTCAAGGAAGGTATCCGTCGCTCCGGTATACGCATCGCCCTGACGGAACAACACCGTAGTGGGAGTGGGAAAGGGCGTTGCCGATGGGCTCGCCGTAGGCGTTGCAGGCAGGGTCGCCGTCGGAGCCGGTGGCACCGTTGGGGCCGGCGGCACAGTTGGAGGCGGCGGCACGGTTGGAACCGATGGCACCGTCGGAGGCGGCGGCACGGTTGGAGCTGGCGGCACCGTCGGGGGCGGCGTCTCTGACGGAACCGGTGTGACCCCGCTGGGTGGCTGCGGGGAGGATGTTGCCGACGGCGTCAGCGACGGCGTCGCCGTTGGCGGCGCTGACCATACGACCTCGATCCGCGGACGCAATGCGGCCTGCACAAAGGCACTAGAGTAGAAATCATACTGCACCGATGCAGAGCTGCTCGATCGAATGGCGAGACCATAGTTGGTGACCGGCTGGCTGACCCACTCACGCACCAGACTGGTGATGTCGAGCTCATACCATCGCGCCACCTGCGTCATCTCTATCTGATCAAGCGTGATCAGGGAGAGGTCTTGTAGCGGGTCCGCACAACCGGCCAACGACCATTGCGAGTGTTGGGCAGCTCGCCCCCACGTGGCATAGCGACCATCCCAGGGCCGTAGCACCTTGTGCGCCGAGATGGTCATATGGGCCTCGTTGCTGCGCTGCCTGGCATGCAGATGCAGCTTGGCGCTGGTGATCTGGGCATTGGGCGGGATCGCGCTCAGATCAAAGCGCAAAAGCGGGACGCGAACATTGCCCTGCCGCGCCGACAGATACACAGAGGTATTCTGTGCCACGTTGGGCGCCCAGGCATCCAAAAAGGTATCATCTGCGGGATGGAACAGCGTGGCTTCGGGGTTGTGCGGGGGAACGGGCACGGGGGTGACAAGGGGCGTGGCCGTCGGCAGGGGAGTTGCCGAGGGCCTCACCGTAGGGCTTGGCCGGGGCGTGGCCGTCGCCTCGGGCGGCGTCCCCCACATGCCCCTTACCAACACCTTGTGAATATATACATCGCCATCCCGCTCACACGAGATGCGGAAATCGGCCCCGCCAGGCATGTTGTTGTCCAGATAGCCGTCGTCTATCTCAAATAAGACGGTGACCCAGTCATCGACAGGCCCCAGGCTGGGCCCTTTGCGCCGCACCTGGCTGATGATGCCGCCATCCCAGTTGCGGTATTGCAGGGCAAAGGTGTCATTGCCATGGTTCAGCACGGTCACCTCGATGTGATAGGACACGTTGCCGCCCGGCAGCGACGAAGGCTTTTGGGCCACATAAGGATAGTCGTCATCGATGTCAAACGACATGTAGATATGATTGGCGCTCTGCTTTGTCCGGCGGGCCTGCCGCGAAAAGACGTGATCCTTGGCCGCTGGCATGTCAGCACGCCAAACCCGCTCGGTGGCGCTCTGCGGGGCGTTCTCTAGACGATAGAGCCAAAAGGCCCAGTCGCCCATAAAGCCCGAGACGCCGCCCTGACCCCAGCTCACCAGGGGATATTCGGCATCGCGCAACACGGTCCACACACTCGGCGTGTCCTCAATGGTGACACCGATATGCTCCACCGCAAAGCGCAGCCACTCGGGATCGGACTGGGGAAAGAACTCGGGATGCAGGTTCATGGCGTCGGGGTGATAGTGCAACCCGGCAATGAGCGCCCAGTAGCGATGCTCCCTGCCCCCAAGGCCAAAGGGCGACTCGAGCCAGATGGGCAAGGTCATGGAATACTCGCGGATCATGTCCCACGAGCCGACAAAGTTGCCATGGCCCTGGTGGCTGTCAAGATCGATCCACATCCCGCTATGCTTCAGGCCTACGGGCGGGTCGAGGGTGGCAGCATGCCGGGACGTAGAAAGGCGCGTGCCGCCGCCGCCCGGTGCGTTGTTGATAAAGATATGCTTATTAGGAAAGGCCTCACGGTAGACATCCATCGTATCGAGCATGAATTGCCCAAAGCGAAAGCGGACGTCGGGCGCCTGTTTGTCGAGCCGTGCGTTCCAATCGCAATACCAGTCCTTGACTGCCTGGGTTTCGCCGTCGAGGCCGGTGTTGATGACGGTGGCCGCCACCTGGGGATGGTCGCCGTAACGCTCTCCAAAAGCGCGCACCAAGTCGAAATAGGCCTCGCGCCAGGTGGGGCTATCATACATGGGCAGTACGGCCACGTTGCCGCAGCCATCGAGGGCGTGGCCTACCTTGCGCCCGGCGATGATGGGCCGTGGGTTACCGGGATTCTGTGAGTCAATGACGTCATAGACCCAACGCGGCGTGGCGTCGTAAAAGACCGCGTTCCAATTGGGGGCGCTGGAGATATGCGCAAAGACCTGGATCACCACCGGCTTGGGGAGCTCGGTGCCATCGGGCATGGTGATCCTTAGCTCTGCCTCTTTGGCCAGCTCACGGTCGATGACCGTCCAGTCATAGACGCCGCGCGCCGGATTGATCCGCTCCCAGAGCGCAAACTGCGCCGAGCCTACTGGGCCATATTCGGGATGGTCATGCTGAAAATCGGTGCCCCAGTCAAACATCTTGTAGAGGATGGGCACCGGCGTGGGTATGAACACATCGGGGCGAATATACTGCGCCTCCAATGTAGGCTGGGGCTCTCGCGTCTCGGTAGGCTCGGGTATGGGCGTCGCGACCGTGGCTGTGGGCTCGATGATCGGCGTCGGCGTGGCCGGGAGTGGCACGGTGGGCGTGGGCTCGGGGACGGGCGTAGCCCGCCGACAGCCGGCCAGCCCGGCGATCAGCACCAGACTCAGCAGACAGAGGGCCAGCAGCCAACCGGAAGCGCTCAAGATCGATCGGCGGCGAGAGGAGGACAATGGGTCAGGCATGGCGTTGAGTTTTGACATGGGGGCGAGTATATTCCTGCGTTGTAGAAGCGTCAAGTGACATGATGGTCATCATAAGGACAATGTTGACGAGCCCTCTGGATCATGCGCCAGGCTCGATGCGTCGGCATCCAGCCAACGCGAGATGTCGCTCCAGCGATAGCTCTGCACCCACAGCCCTAGCGGCCCACCGATGGCCATGGGCAGATAGGTCACCAGATGCAGCACCAGGCCGTAGGTCAGCGCCTGATCGCCGGGCACCTGAAAGATGGCCAGCGACAGGACGCACAGGTAGTGAAAGAGGCCCACCCTCCCCGGCGACGTGGGGATGGGCACGACGGCGCTGATCTGCAACACGGCCAGCACCAACAGCCCGGCCCCGTAAGAGATCTCGATGCCCAGAGCCCGCGCGGTCAGCCAGTTCGCCCAGGCTGCGACCATAAAGGCCAGTAGCGACCAGAACATCAGGCCGCCGAACAGCGCCGGCCGGCGCATCAGGCTCAAGCTGTCGAGCACGGCGCGGACCAACGTCACCAGGCGCGAGCTCCGGGACGACGCCCGGCTCGACTCCTGCTGTCGGGACGTCCAGCGCTCCAGCCAGCCCAGAAACCGCTCCCGATGGCAACTGGCGACGATCAACACCGCGATAACAACCGCCACGCCAGCGCTGAGCGTCCAGCGCGCCTGCTGCAACCAGGACGGCAGCGGCACCCACAAGGACAGGACGCCGAGAAAGACCAGGAGCGTCAGGGTGTCCAGCACCTTTTCCACCACGGCGGTCCACAACGCCTGGGCCTTGCTCACCCGCTCTCGTTCGCCGATGAGCACGGCGCGCACCACCTCACCCAGCCGCGCCGGGATGACGGCGTTCACCACCTGGCCGATGAAAAAGATAGCAAAAAAAGCCCCGGTGTGCAAACGACGATGGTGCGGATAGAACATGAACCGCCAGCGCACGGCTTTGAGCCAGGTAGCCAGGATCACGGCGAACAGCGCCAGGCCCAGCAGCGGCAGGTCGGCGCCGATGATGGTCTGCCAGGCGTTGCGCCAATCGACGCCCTCGCCACTGATGCCGCGAACGGCGAGGTAGAGCAGGGCGATGCTGATCGCCGTGCCTACCAACCAGCGCAAGGGATGACCCCAGCCGGCTCGCGATATGGCTCGCCCTGAGCGATGTTGTGCCACCGGGCTACTCCGTTATAATCGATCTCTATGATGCTCTGCAAACGACTTGACTGGCAGCAATTTCTCGGGCCGGTGATCGCCGGGCTTGCCGCCTGGGTCCTCTATGGGGCCACAGCGGCCCCCTGGCTCACCTGGGCCAACCATGGCGCCGATGGCGGGGACCTGATCGCCGCCGCCATGACCTGGGGCGTGCCGCACCCCAGCGGCTATCCCACGTACTGCCTGCTCGGCAGATTATTCGCGCTGCTGCCCTTTGGCGGCGTCGGAGTCGACGCCATCGCCCGGCGCTTTACCCTGTTTTCCGCCACCACGGCCGCCATCTCGGTGGCGCTGGTCTGCGCCATGGCCCAGGACCTGCTGCGCTCTCGGGACGACGCCGCTGCCCATCCGGCCATCGTCACCATCGCCGCCGTCCTGGTCGCCATGATCTGGGCCAGCGCAACCACCCTCTGGTCGCAGGCCATCATCACCGAAGTATACGCTCCATGGACGGCGATGGTGGTGCTATGCCTCTGGTTGGCGATCCGCATGGAGCGCCGCCCAACAACCTCGCTCCCCAAGAACCTGGCCATCCTCGGGCTACTGCTGGGCCTGGGAACGGGCCTGCATCTCACCATCGTGCTCATGATCCCGGGGCTGGCGGTGTTGCTGTGGCCCCGATGGCGCGCTCGCCCTCGCGCCCTGTTGAGCGGCCTCGCCGGCCTGGCGCTGGGACTGTGCGTCTATGCCTATCTGCCTCTGGTGGGCCTCTTGCGTCCGGCGTCGCAGGTCTCGCCGGTGTATTGGGGCAACCCGCGAACCTGGTCCGGCTTCTGGTGGACGGTGAGCGGCGTCCCCTATCGCGGCTATCTCCTGGGTCTGCCGCTGCGCCACCTGCCTCAGCGCCTGGCCGCCTGGCTGGGACTCTGGCGACAGCAATATACATTGCCCGGCGTGCTGCTGGCCCTCGTGGGCCTCACCGACCTCTGGGAGCAGGATCGGCGATGGGCCGTGGGGCAGATGCTCATCGTCGCCGCCTACTCGCTGCTGGCCATCACCTACGACACCGTCGATTCATACGTCTACCTCTTGCCGGCCTATCTGGTGGCCGCCCTCTGGCTGGCCGCCGGAAGTTGCGCCCTGGCTCGTTATCTGCGTTCCTGGCTCTCTCGGCGCTGGGCCACGGCTCTGGTACTGGTTGTGTTGCTCGCTCTTGCCCTATGGGGCATCGCGTCGCGCTATGCGCAACAGGACCTCTCCGCCGATCAGGAAGCGCGGCTCTGGGTGGAGGAGACGCTGGCAACGTTGCCGCAGGATGCGCTGCTCATCACCGGAGCGGACGCCCATACCTTTACCATGGATTATGTCCAATGGGTGGAGGGCAGACGGCTCGACCTGTGCGTCATCGACGGCGAGCTGTTGTCGTATTCCTGGTACGCCGAGCAGTTGGCCCGACGTTGCCCGACCCTGGGCGCTGACTGGGAGGATATACGCGACGCCTCCGCAGTCAGCCTGTCGAGCCTGGTGAGCGCTCAATGGGGGCGCCGGCCGCTCTACCTGGCCAGCCCGCGACCGGAATTGGCCCAGGATTGGCAGGTAGAGCCGCACAGCGCCCTTTGGGTCATCGTCGGCCCCCGAGTCTCTTCTCGCGACTGAGGGAGAGTGCCGAGCTGGTGCTCGGCGCTCCCAGGCGTTGGTGCTCGCGTTGGGCCCGAAACCCGTGTCAGCGCATGCGCACCAAGGGCAAAAAGATGCCATACTCGTGTTGCAGGCTCATGAACCAGATCCCAAAGCGGGTCAATTGCTGCGTCTGGTAGTCATAGAGGCTGCCGTTGAATCCACGGGGATTCAGATCCTCATCGTAAAAACTGTCGTTGAGGCTGAACCACAACCAGCGCTGGACCAGCCGGTTCTCGTCACCGGGGTAGCCAAGCTGCGCATCGGTGGTATGGTACAGCCAGTCAAAGGTCTCGGCCATGAACAGCTCGATGGCGCGATCGCCGCGCTGCTGACGCTCCACCTCGGAGCCTCCCTCAACCAGATAGATTGACGGATAGAGCACGCCCATCTCGGAAATGATCAGCGGCTTGTTGCGCTCGCCCTGAGCCGCCATCCAATCGCGGAAATCGAGCACCATGGTCTTGAGGATCTCGGGATCGGCATTATCGGGCAGGCTATACTGGCGCGGGACCAGCCCCTCAGCTACGGGATCGATGCCCACGGGCACACCGGCACCGGCATTGGGGTTCTGGGGGCTACCTTCTTGCAGAATCTGGACGTGAATGTTCCACACATCCACCGGCATTTTCACGCCATGATTCTGCTGATAGGCGGCCATCGCCTTCTCGAGCCAGCGAAAACGGAGCGGCGTCGGCTGGACGATGGCGCCGATGGCGATCTGCGCGGTGGCGTCCCAGCCCTTGATCTGCGTATATGCCTCGTGGTAGCGCACGGCATAGACCTCGGGCGTGACGGCATCCTGATTCGGGCACTCGGGCTCGTTGCCGATAAGCCAGGTCGAGCCGGGGTTGGCTTTTACGGCGTTCTCCAGATTCGTCCAGTTTGGCGGCCATGACCCATCGGATACGCTGACGAGCGGCACATATTCGAGGGTGGTGTCGGCCGGTTGGGCCGGCGTGACGCTATACGTCCAATCAGAGTACCAGCCTACCCTCAGCGGCGCCACATTGTACTGGGAGAGCGATTGGTTTACAAAGCCACCGCCCGGCGCCGCTACCCGGCGCACAAAGGCGATGCCCAAGCGCTCCTGGCGCGTATACATGGGTCCGGCTGAGCGGCTGGGCATGAGCCCGACCGCCAGCGTGGCCAACAAGAGCACTGTGGCCACAACGCCTATCATCGTTCTGTGTTTCGATTGCATCGGTCACCTCCTACATTCGCGTTCGGTTGCCTGTTCGATCTTATGGTGCACTCTATCCCTATCGCCCCCCGGTGAACACCAGCGGAAAGTAGAATCTGGTGAACGACGGAGTGGGCGTTGCCGGGACGGGCGTGAGCGTCGGCGTCGGCGTCGGCGTCGACGTGGGCGTCATTGTCGGCGTCGCCGTCGGGGTTGCCGTCGGCGTCGGGGTGGGTTGCGGCAGGGGCCACTCGTAGGTCACCTCCAACACCGGACGGCGAGCCACGTCGGGATGGTCGGAGCTGATGATGTTTACAAAGGTGGACACACCATCATTGGCTATGAGGATCAACCCATGGTTCTCCTCAGGATGGGCGACCCAGTGCGCCGCCATGTCGGTCACGTCCAGGGTGTACCAGCGCCCCGTCGATCCACAAGCGCGAAGATGCAAGAGATGGCTGTGATCAGGGGCTCCGGTATCGTCATAATCCTCGCCAGGCTTGCGCGCGCCAGGCTGCCCCCAGGCTATGCCCTGTGCCGCCTGCTGCCAGGTGACTTGGTGCGCATTCCAGGGGCGCAACAAGGGATAGGCGGCAATGTCCATGGGGGTAGGATTGGGGAGATCGGTTCGATACACGACAAAGACACTCAGCCTAGCCCGAGAGACGATGGATGCTGGGGCAGCTCCAACGCCGTCACCCTCGGGCGGCGTCAGGGCCACACGCAGCAGGGCGCTAGAGCGCATGTTATGCCCACCGCGAACGACCATCGAGTGCGCCCGCTCATGGTTCCTGGTCGGCTCCCAATCGTTGATGTGGGTGTCTGCCCAGACCCCGGCGGACTGACCATCGGCGCGATAGCGCACGGTCAGCGGCGCAATGGCGACAGGACCGGGGTCTATCGAACCATTGCCAGGCGTCGTGGTGCGCTCCACCGTGGCATAGGTGCGCGTCACCAGATACTGATGCACCTGATCCGCCGGCGCCACCCAGACCTCATCGCTGCCGCCGGCGCCATAGCGATGATAGAGATAGGAGGTAGATTCGGCGACGGCGCACCAATCCTGGTCATAGCGCACATTATGCGAGTGCAGGCTGACCCACACATGCTGTGGAGAGGACGCATTGGCTATTTTGCTGGCCTGATCAAAGATATTGTAGGCGCCATCTACCCACAGCTTGATGTCCCGTCGGCCCAGGCGATGGGGACGATCACCGATTGGAAAAGCCTTGTCGACCCCGGCAATGACCTGCCCATCGTCGGCATAAAGCTGCACAAGGTGCAAACCCAGGTCGTGGCCGTGGGCGTCCATGATCGGCATCCAACCCTGATTGGTAAAGGGCACGGTAAAGACCGTGGCACGATAGCCATCCAGATGGTTAAAGATGGCCTCCTGGCAGAGCTGTGCCTCGGCCAGCGAGATGTCGGCAGGGCTGTTGGAATGATTCTGACTGTGGTTAAAGACGCTCCAGCCATCGGCCAGCAG
>SKLG01000586.1 GCA_007123335.1 Anaerolineae bacterium
AAATCGGTCGGGTCTGCATTGGCCGCAGCGACGGCTGCCAGCAGCGTGCCAGCCTGCATGGGAAAGAGGTGGGCGCTGTCGGTATGCGGAGCCTCGTGCGTGTAAGCGATGGCCTCGGCGGCGAGGAAATCGATCATCGATAGGCCGCTGGTAGGGTGCACGGCCCATTCCGCCGAGCGCCCGGTGGCAGCGATGGCGATGACCGCTTTGGCGGTGCCGGCGGGATCGGCGATGCCCATCTCGAAAGAGTCGATGCCGCCGCTGGGCAGTTGTTGGGTCTGAAGATAGGAGAGGGCTTGGTCGATGGCTCCCGAGTTCGCTTGTGATGCGGGTACGGCAATGACCGCCAGCCCGACCATAAGCAACAGAAGCAACGCGATGGTGACGCCTAAAAGCTTTTCATGGATGCGCATGGTATTCTCCAAGAATCACGCCCTCGCCGTCGCCGGCAAGGTGCGGTGCACGTTCAGGATGGGTTCCTCGGTTGGCACATTCACCGCACGAAAAAAGCCCTTCCCTCACGTTTTGTGGGGAAGGGCTTGAACTCTTGACGTCTTGCCCATCTTGCCACCCCCTTTCCGCGAAGGTTTTGTGGTTGGTGGTAGAGGCGGGTAATCTGGCTCCGACCTTGCGGTCGCTACAGTTGCGGGACAGCGCCGGACTGGTATCGCTGACGCGATATAACCGGCCTTTCCCCAAAAGCGCGCATTTCTGCGCGCCGTGCCCCTAGCTTCCGAGCTTTGGGGCACCCCTACCATCGCTTATTCGACTGTGATCTCATTATAGTGGATCGCTGGCGGGCGTCAATCTCATCATCGCATCGTGCTAGTGAATAAGGCGCTTGCGCACCACCCAGGCATAGACGTATACTGAGGCCCGCCGTTCATCAGCACGTTATTCGCGAGGTGACAGCGATCTATGACGTTCAGCGATGTTAGGCCCCGGATAAGCCGTCGTAGTTTGTTTCAGTGTCTCGTGGCGACGGCGTTCATTGCGCTTACCTTTCTGGCTATGGATGTATTCGTGGGCGCCGGATTAGTATCCTCGCTAGGTGCCAGCACTTTTATTGTGTTAGCCATGCCGCACACTCGTGCGGCGCGCACCGACGCCTTGATGGGTGGCTATATCCTGGGTACATTCTTTGGCACGATGTGCTCCTTGCTGACGCAGGTAACGTGGTTGCATTTTCTGGGCGTGTCACCTATATACTTGCGATATGTGGCCGGGGGTCTGGCGGTGGGGCTGACGATGCTGGCTATGGTAAGCATCAACGTCGGCCATCCGCCGGCGGCTGGCCTTGCCCTCGGCTATGCCCTCGATCCATGGGATCTGCGTACCGTCATCTTTGTGTTGGCCGCGGGTTTGCTGCTCGCTATGGTAAAAAGGGTCTTTCGGCGTCGGCTGCGCGATCTTACGTGAGGGAGCAATGTCTGAATCCTTGTGTCGGACCATTTACACCATTGGTCACAGCAATCATCCCATCGAGGTGCTGTTGAAGCTTTTGCACATCCATGGTATCGGGCAAGTGGTGGATGTGCGTAGCCAACCCTACAGCCGTTGGGCGTCCCAGTTCAATCGCGAGGCGCTACAACGCGCTGTGGAGGAAGCAGGGTTGCGCTATCGCTTCAGGGGCGGTCGCCTGGGCGGGCGCCCACAGGACCCTGCGCTGTACGCCGCCGACTCGACGTCGGAGCATCCCCGCCCCGACTATGGGCGTATGGCCGAGTCCCACGCATTCGTGCAAGGGCTGGAGGAATTGATGGCCATAGCGGCCGAACAGCCCACGGCGGTATTGTGCAGCGAGGGTGACCATCGCCAGTGTCATCGCGACAAGCTGCTGGCGCCGGCGCTGCTGCGGGCGGGGTGGTGCGTACAGCACATCACCCCCGAGGGCGAGGCGGTGACGGCCAGCCTGCCGCCGGAGCAACTCAGCCTATTCTGAGTGCCACAAGGGGGAAGAAGACCATGCCCTATGTGTTGACTATCGGTTATCGCGGAAAATCGCTGGCCGAGTTCATCGACCTGTTGCGCGCCCATGAGGTTGATATGGTCATCGACGTGCGGCTGCGCAACACCTCCCACCTCGCCGGCTACACCAAGCGCGACGATCTGGCGTTTTTGCTGAGCGAGGGCTTTGGCATAGCCTACGAGCACCACCCCGAGCTAGCCCCAAGCGATGACATCCTCAGCGCGTATCAGCAGGACAAGGACTGGGAGGCCTATGAGCGCGCCTTTGCGCCCCTATTGCTGGAGCGTGGGATGGCAGAGGTTGGGCGTGATATCCTCAGTCGCGCCTGGCGGCCCTGCCTGCTGTGCGCCGAGACGACCGCCGAACAGTGCCACCGCCGCCTGGTGGCCGAGCACTGGGCAGAGAGCATTGACGACACAACCATCCTTCATCTATGACCGGTGCGGAGGGCGCCATGCCACAAGAAGAGATGCTGGTGATGGCCATGACGCGCATGCGCTCGGGGGTATGCACCGCCGGGCTGCTGCGTCAGCGCCACGAGCGGAGTGGGTTGCGTTGGGTGCGTCCGGTAAAGGAGCACGGGGCGCTGTTACTGGGCGACGTGGCCACTGCCGAGGGACAAGTCCTCTCGTGCGGCGACGTGGTTCGCTTGAATCTGTTGCGCCCCTGCCCCGAGCCGCCCCACTGCGAGGACTGGATCACCGATTGGGTGTACCAACGGCCGCAGATTGTCGGCCATCTCGATGATGAGCGTTGGAGCCGATCGTTGCGCCTCGCCTGCGATCGAGCGCCTGAGGATATTCTCGGGCAGCAGGTACGCTCGTTGTGTCTGGTTCGTCCCGAGGCGGTATGGGCCATCTTCTCTGGGGAGACGCCGGGCCGATACGAAGCCCGGCTGGGCTTTCAGTTGGCCGGCGTATCCCATCCCTCGGCCAGCACGCCGCAAGGCATCCCTGTGTCGGACATCAAGTGGCGGGCGCTGGGACGGGATTGGCTGGCGGGCAGGCCGGCGACGCTCAGGCTATCCGGCGAGGAGATCCAGGAGCGCCTGAACGTGGACGATATCTACCTGGCGGTGGGGCTGACCCGTCGCTTTGAGGGACGCATCTGGCCCCTGGTCATTGGCGTTCACACCGTTCCCGACTATACGATGGCGATCAACTATGACCACCTCTGATTTACCCCGTGATCCTTGGGAGGAGCTAGACCTGACCCTGGCCAAGGCCGTAGGCCTCGGCGGCAATCTGTGGGGGCGGGTGCTGCGTTTTCTGCTGCGTTGGGAGCACTATGACCAAGCGGCGGCCTATGCCGAGTCGCTGCTGGCTGGTGGGCGAGAGCAGGTCTCGGTCTATGACGCGCTGGCCGAAGCACACTTGGGGCTGGGACAGGCGGAGCGTGCGCTAGAGATCATGAGACGGCGCCACGCGATACAGCGCTCGCTGCCCTCGACGCGGCTAGAGGTGCAAGCGCTGCTGAAAACGGATCATGCCGATGTGGCATTGGCCCTGGCGCGGCGCCTCGCCGAGGAGCGCCCCGACGCCGTCGTCGCCTGGACGACGTTGGGTGAGGCCTTGTTAGCCTATGGCGCGTTGGACGAGGCGCTGGCGGCCTGTGCTTCCCTGGGAGCCTTACGGCCCAACGGGAGAAGCTATCTGCTGCTGCGCATGGAGGTCCATCT
>SKLG01000187.1 GCA_007123335.1 Anaerolineae bacterium
CAGCGCCCAGATGGCTCGCAGGGGAGGCCGAAAGCTGGCCCAAAGCCTACCGACGCAAGCACTATGCCCGGCGTCAGGATGTGCTCGGCGGGCACGAAGATATCGGCATGGATGCCATCGCCGATGATGAGTGGCGTCGTGTGCGCGCCTTCTACTATGGCATGATCACCCTCATCGACGTGCAGGTGGGCCGCCTGGTGGAGACGTTGCGGCGCCAGGGGATGCTGGAGGAGACGGTCATCGTCTTTACCAGTGACCACGGCGAGATGCTGGGCGACCACCATCTGGTGTTCAAGGGCACGACATTCGATGAGGTCACCGGCGTGCCGCTCATTGTGACGCGGCCCGGCGAGGCGCAGGCCGGCGCCCAGCGCGATCTGCTGACCAACAGCATCGACATCATGCCGACGATCCTCGACGCCGTCGGCGTGCCGATTCCCGCTGGGGTGCAGGGCGTCTCGCTGTTGCCGGCGCTGGATGATGCCACGCTGACCGTGCGTGATGCCACGCTCATCGAGAATGCCGGCGTGCGCCGCTCGGTACGCACCCATGACGCCCTACTCACCTGGCACGGCTATGGCCAGCTCGGCGAGCTATATGACCTGCGGCGCGATCCCCACTGCCACGTGAATCTGTGGGCTGATCCCGCTCTCTCGACGGCCGCGCTCAAGGCGCAGATGCTCGATCGGTTGATAGCCTTGATGGCAGAGAACGTGGATCCGTTGCCGCCGAGGGTGGGGGCCTGCTAAGGCAAATCTAGGCCATGGTTTCACGTTCGATCTTGCGCCAGTGGTAGAGATACAGTGGCCCAGCCAACAACAGCATGGCGCCGTTGCGCACGAGGTTCAGGATGGCGTTGCGCCTGGCCCACTCCTGTTGGTAGGCCGCCTGCTGCTCAGCGCGCTGTGCGTCTGTCTCGGGTGTCGGCGGACGCTCTGCTGTCGGGGGTATAGCGGGGCCGATGGCGAGACGAGGCTCTGGGTAGACCAACTCTACCACGGAGCGCACCACGTTCACCGCGGAAAAGATCACCATGATCAGTGTGATCAGGCAGACGAGATAGAGGTAGATGTTGCGTAGGGACCATGTATTTGCAGTATCAGCACTCATGCGAGTTCTCCTCACTATTGCTCTCGACGCCAAGCCTGGAAACGCGCCTCCATCTCGGCGTTGGGCGGATACAAGCCGTGCAGCGGCGCTCCCTGACGCAGCATCATGCGAATCCACTCCTCGCGATCCTCGAACTGCAGAATATTCTCGGCCACCCGCTCAGCCAGCGCTTGCGGGATGACCACCACGCCGTCGTCATCGCCGACCACAATGTCGCCTGGGAATACCAGCACCCCGGCGCAGCCGATAGGGATGTTATAGTCGGGGTTGAATACCAGTGAGCCCGGAGCCTGGGCAGCGCGGGCAAAGACCGGCACCGGTTGTTGGCGCAATCGTGGGGCGTCGCGGATGGGCATATCGGTGACCAGACCTGCGGCGCCTCGCACCTCCAGGCGTAGCGTGAGCAAGTCGCCAAAGATGCCACCGCGCACCGAAGCGCCGCCATCTTGCACGAGGACGTCGCCGGGCTGTACGGCGTCGATGGCCTCTTCGGGGTGTCGCGGATAGAGCGTCGCGTCGGCGTGGGCCAGGGGCTCCAGGTCACCGCGGCCCGGTACAATGCGCAGGGTGACCGCCGGCCCCACGATCTTGGCGCCGGGAACCAGCGGCTTGATGTCCATCCAGGAATTTTCGATGCCCTGGCGACGAAGGATGCTGGTGATAGATGCCGCGCTGCCACGGCGCAGAATCTCAATGACCTCCGGGTCTGGTCGTGCGAAATCAGGACCATGCATGCTGACGTGTCCTTTCTCGGAATTGTCCCTTGTGTCTGACGTTTGATCCATGCAAGAGATCGACGCACCTGACTCGCGCCTTGCGCTGGGTTCGTCGTACGAAAGCGATGGATGGCTTACGATAGAGGCGGCGTCTCGCGCTGTCAAGCGGATCCCACATGAAAAACTGCCCAGAACCATGCGCACTTGATTTGTTGGAATGTTCAAAGAAACCCTTGACAGGAGCGATTTCGTACCGTATAGTGGGCGTATACTGTTAACCGTTCACCGCAGAGTCGATGGTAGAGCCTCATGGTGAGCGGAACCTGTGAGCCCCGACCGGCACGGATTTCCATGCAATCACGATGATCTCGAATCTGTGAATGGATCGGGGGTTTCCTATGTTATGGGTTTGGCGCGCCATCATTCTACACATCTGCCACGGAGGACCGAGTTGAACAAGCGAAGCATCCTGCTCAACGAGAAGGACAACGTCGCCACGGCGCTCACCGAGCTAGAAGCTGGAGAGCGAGTCCACCCCGAACTGGACGGCCTCAGTTATGACCTGGAGGTGATCGAAGATATCGCTTTCGCGCACAAGTTTGCCTTGCGCGATATCGCCGAGGGGGAGGAAGTGCTCAAGTACGGCATGCCCATCGGCAAGGCGCTCAAGGACATCAAGGCCGGGGAATGGGTCCATGTGCACAACTGCCGCAGCCACCGTTTCGGCTTTCATCGGCAGCAGTACGGCCTCAAGGCCTGACGTTTCTGATCTCCCACCAACAAATTCCGAACCATCTGTGAAAGGATATAACATGGACATCCTCGGCTATCGTCGTCCCGACGGGCAGCTTGGCATTCGCAACTATGTCGCCGTGATCTATAGCACCCACTGCTCCTACGTGGTGGCGGACAAGCTGCAGCGCATGTTCTCCGGCACCCAGCTCTTTGGCTATCCCGGCGGATGCGCGCTCCGCCAGGGGCCGGTGAACAAGATCGTTGCGCTGGGGCAGCATTCCCAATATGGCGCGGCGTTGGTTGTGGGCCTGGGCTGCGAGGGCGCCGACGCCTATATGATCCGTGACGAGATCGCCAAATCGGGCAAGCCGGTGGAGGCGATCAAGATCAACGAGTGTGGCGGCGACATCAAGACCCTCGAGGCGGGGTCGCGCATCCTGCTCAAGCTGCTACAGCACACCTCTCAGGCCGAACGCGACAAGATGACGCCGGCCGACCTCATCGTCGGCCAGGAATGCGGCGGCTCTGATGCTACGTCGGGGCTGGCCTCCAATCCCATCACCGGCGTGGCGGCCGATCTGCTCATCGATGCCGGTGGCACCTACATGCACTCGGAGGCCAGCGAGATGATGGGCTGTGCTGACATCCTCGCCGAGCGTGCCATCAACGCCGAGGCAGCGGCCGACGTTCGCGAGCTGATCGAAGAGGCTGAGCGGCGCAGTTTTGAGGCCGGGCGCTTCTCCTGGGGTTATGGCAACATTCTGGGCGGGCTGACCAGCATCGAGGAAAAGTCGTACGGCGCCTATGCCAAGTCGGGCACCAAGCCGCTGCAGGGCGTCCTACGCACGTTCGAGCGACCGTCTCGCAAGGGTTACTGGATGCAAGCGGGTGAACCCAATTCAGGCACCTTCCACGGCGACCCTGAGGGCATCAACCAGTTCGCTGCCTGCGGCGCCCATATCGGCCTCTTTACCACGGGTTGCGGTAGCACGACGGGTGGGCTGATCCCGGTGATCAAGGTCATCGCCAACGTGAACCGTCGACAGCTCATCGCCGACAATGC
>SKLG01000304.1 GCA_007123335.1 Anaerolineae bacterium
CAAGCCTCTGACTGACGACGTAGACCTGGGGCGGGTCGCGCGCGGCACGCCTGGATTTAGCGGCGCCGATCTGGAGAACCTGCTAAACGAAGCGGCCTTGATCGCAGCCCGGGAGGACCAAGATACGATCACCAGCAGGCACATCGACGAAGCTCGCGACAAGATCCTGATGGGCTTGGCGCGAGAGTCCATGGTGCTCACCGATGAGGAATATCGACTCTTGGCCTACCATGAAGGGGGCCACGCGATTGTGGCCGCCGCTTTGCCCCATGCAGATCCTATCCACAAGGTGACCATTATTCCTCGTGGACGGGCCATGGGCGTGACCCAACAGCTTCCCGAGCGCGACCGTTACATCTATCCCTATGAGTATATGCTCGATCGCATGGCGGTGATGATGGGTGGACGCGCGGCTGAGGAGCTCGTTCTGCAGACCCGGACCAGCGGCGCCCAGAACGATCTGGAGCAGGCCACCAAGCTCGCCCGCAATATTGTCCTGAACTGGGGCGTGTCGGAGCGCATCGGTCGCGTGGCTTTGGGCGACGGTGAAGGACAGGTGTTCCTGGGCAAAGAGATCTCCGAAGGACGCAGCTATTCCGAGGAGACGGCCCGCCTCGTTGATCAAGAGGTCCGTGAGCTACTAGACACGGCCTATCAGCGTGCGACGGAGGCACTCGACATGCATCGGGTCAAGCTCGACAAACTTGCCGAGCTGCTCATAGATGAAGAAGAAATCCCTGGTGAGCGCGTCCTAGCCCTTTTCGGTGACGAGGCAGAGGATGATGACGAGCTCAGGGGGCGAGTACAGACTCAACCGGCGCCCGCCGAATGATACCGCGTGATAGAGGATCGCTCCACTTCTTTTCAGAGGTGGAGCGTATCCTTGTGAGGGGCCAATACCTTGCAGCGTCAAATAAGGGCAGCTATAATTGGGGTGGCAAGATGCAGAATCGTGCCACCGACACTAGGGAGCATGTGGCGATTATCATGCGCACCAGATGGCCATGGTGAACAAAGACGCCCTTGCCTGCGTTGTACAGCGTCGATGAAGGAGTAAAGAGATGACCAACGAAAGACGCGCTTTGGTCGTCGATGACGAAGCGAGTGTTCGGTTCTTTATCCGCGAGGCGCTTGGGCGAACGGGATACGCGGTGGAAGAGACTGTCAGTGGCGAACAAGCGCTCGATCTACTGCGTGATACCCGCTATGACCTGCTGATCCTTGATCTGCGTTTGGGCGGACGCGTCGATGGCATGCGGGTGCTCAACGCGGTTCGCTGGCGTTGGCCTGCGACAGCTGTGGTCATCTTGACCGGCCACGGTAGCCTTGATTCTGCCATGGCTGCCATTCGTGAGGGGGTGGATGGCTATCTTCTCAAGCCGGTGGATCCGGGCGAACTTCGTGAGATCGTAGATGAGGCGTTGGAACGTCGTCAAGCGTTGTGCGCGGCAGATGCCGAGAACGCGGACGAACCCGACGTACTGCGCTATGGCCCCCTGATGGTCGATCTTTCTCGCCACGAGGTTGAGGTCAATGAGCATGAGGTTGAACTAACCCCGCAGGAACTCAAGCTTCTCGTGCACTTGATCAGGAACTCGGACCGCGTAGTCGAGCCGCCAGAGTTGGTATACGAGGTGCGTGGCTACAAGACCGACACCATCCACGAGGCGCGGCAGGTGATCAAATGGTATGTTCACCGTCTACGCCAAAAGATCGAGCCAGATCCGTCCAATCCTCGGTACGTGCTCAATGTGCGTGGCGTGGGCTATTGCTTGGCCGAGTTCTAGTCTCTACTCTGCCCCCCAGCTAATCCTTATCACCAGATTGTCCATCCACGGCCTTGGGGCGTGAGAGCATCCTCAGCTCTCACGCCTTTTTGGTTTGTCCTCTAACTCTAACCAACCTACACCAACTCAGCACGACCATTTTGCCAACCATGTCCGCCAAGTAGTTACCCCCGCTTGTGCTATAGTGAACCTGTGTTGACGCCCATACAAGCTTGTTCATACATTGAAGCAGAAGGAGGTTGTGGTCAATCATGGTCCGTGAATCGCCCCGTATCTTGATCGTCGATGACGATCGTATAGTGCGCCTCATCCTGCATGAGACCCTGGATCGGATGGGTGCTAACTATCGGGTCGAGACAGCTATCGACGGGCGGGATGCGTTGACCAAACTGGATAGAGATAACTATGATCTGATGATTACCGATCTAAAACTGCCAGAGATGGGAGGCGTTGAGCTTACCAGATTAGTGCGATCACGAAAGATGATGCTGAATGTAATCTGGATCAGTGCCTATACCGATGGAAAGGTAGAAGAGGAAGCGACGGAACTGCACGTCTTTCAATTTCTACACAAGCCCTTGGGGATTGCGCAGATTCGAGCTGCCGCTCAGGCAGCGTTGAATGCGGACAATGGCCAAGCACATCAGACGATTGGGAGCAAACAGGATGGAACTGACGAATAAGCGCATCGCGGTGTTGGCGGAGAATGATTATCAAACGTTAGAGCTGTGGTATCCGGTGCTCCGAATGCGCGAAGCAGGAGCAACCGTCACCCTGGTGGGCACCGGCAGCGATAGTGGATATGCAAGCGAGGCCGGCTATCCCGTGAACGTCGATGCGGCGGCCGACGAGATCTCGGTAGAGGACGTTGATGCGGTGATCATCCCCGGAGGCTATGCTCCTGACAGGCTGCGCCGTTATCCGGCGGTGCTAGACCTGGTCAAAGGAGTCTATGATCGAGGCGGCGTGGTGGCCTTTATCTGCCATGCTGGATGGGTGCCGATCTCAGCAGGGATCGTCAAGGACAAGAGGGTCACCTCGGTATCCGCCATCAAGGATGACCTGATCAATGCCGGAGCGACGTGGATCGATGAGGAGGTGGTGCAGGATGACAATCTGATCAGTTCGCGGGGGCCGAACGATCTACCCGCCTTCTGTCGGGCGATCATCTCCGCGCTAAGCTGACGCGATCATTCACGAGTTGGGATCTAGAATCGGCAATAGCCAGCCACATACCAGAGTCTATAAGGAGCACGATGCCAACCATCAAGCGAACAAGCCAGGCACACTGGCAAGGCGATCTACGTGACGGCCAGGGATGGCTCAAGACAACCAGTGGCGTATTGACCGAGACGCCCTACAGCTTTGGTACACGTTTTGAGCAGCAGCCCGGTACCAACCCCGAAGAGCTGATCGCGGCGGCTCATGCGGGATGTTATGCTATGGCATTGTCGGACACGATGAGCGAGGCGGGCCACAAGCCCGAGAGTGTTCAGATTACGGCGACCTGTACTCTTGAATCGCAGCCCGAGGGCGGCTTTCGCATCATTCGTATGGACCTTAGAGTTGTGGGACGTGCGCCCGGTATAGATCAGGCGACGTTTGAGGCCCTTGCGGAGCGAGCCGATGAAGGTTGTCCGGTGTCAAACCTGTTGCGTCCAGGACTAGAGATCGCTATTGAGGCGCGGCTGGAGACCTAGACGAATGGTTGTCCCCCACCGTGAAGGGAGACAATAGAGAGCCATATCGTTCTATGAGTATGATCAAAAGTAGCCTAGAAAGCCCCTATGTAAAGGGGCGGGAAAAAGGGGAATTCAAATGACCATTCTCAAAGTA
>SKLG01000311.1 GCA_007123335.1 Anaerolineae bacterium
AGAGTATGCCCGCCTACGAGCCGCGCGCGGTCAAGGGCATCGGCATCACCTATGCCACCACCACCATGGGCGCCGATCACACCGCCGGCTACACCATCGGCCCCGAGATCCTCAGCGTGGGTGGCAGCGCCGACCCGCTGGACCCGTCGGGCAAGGGCGAGCTGAGCCGCGCCTTCCAGGCGACCACGGCCTTTATCGACTCCATCGGGCACTGCCTGTTCATCGCCTTTGCCATCCTGGACATCGCCAGCGGCTTTGAGGGGGTGATGGAGGAGGTCAACGCCGTATTGGGCACCAACTATACGGTGGACGATGCGGCCAAGCTAGGCGCCGAGGTCTTGCGCAAGGAGCGCGCCTTTAACGAGGCCGCGGGCTTTGGCCCCGCCGACGATCGCGTGCCCGAGTTCATGAAGTACGAGCCGCTTCCGCCGCACAACCAGGTCTTTGATGTGCCCGAGGAGGCGTTGGACGCCGTCTACGGCGAGCTGTAGCCGAGCCGTGTGACGGCCTGGAATTCAAGACACCTCCCAAAGGGGCGCGAGGACATCGCCGCCCCTTTGGGAGGAAGGAGTAGCGCATGCGCGTCACTGTCAAGCTCTATGCCGGGCTGTCTCGCCATTTGGCGGAAAGCCAGCCGGGCTTGAGCGCCGGGGCCCCTCTGGAGGTCGAGCTGCCCCAGGATGCCACCGTGGCCGACTTGATCGCCGATTTGGGGCTACCCGAGGAGGAGATCAAGGTAACCTTTATCAACAATCGCGCCTGCCCGCGCGATCGCGAGCTTGAACCCGGCGACGAGGTAGGCATCTTTCCACCTATTGGGGGAGGTTGAATGGGCGATCTGCACATCGACGCCTGGCTCTATGGGCCGTTGGCGCGCTATGGCGGCGAGGCCGACCAAGGCTCCTTCGCCCACCTCGAACTGGCTCTACCCGTCGGTAGCCGCGTGCGCGATCTCCTGGCTCAGATAGAGATGCCCAGCGAAGAGCGGGGCATCACCTTTATCAACGGCCAACTCAGCGCCATGCCCGGCCTGCAACCCGATCTCGACCATGAGCTACAGGATGGCGACCGCGTGGCATTTTTCCACCTCAGAAGCATGTGGCCCTTTCAATATCGCGACGGCTCCGCCGTGCTGCCCGAGCTACAGCGCGAAATGGAGCGCGTGGGCCAGACTTTTCACCAGCGCAGTCGTCAAGACGATGGATAGATTGACGTCATCTTGGCTTGGACTGACTCTTGCATTTCCTCGCTACGATTGTTCATAGCCTCGATGGAAAGGATCCAGCCATGCAGTCTACCGTGATTGCTGAGCTTTTCAAGCAGATCGATGCCCTGCCCATCGTCGACATCCACACCCACATCGACTGGAAGCAGCCCACCGCGCGCAACATCGGCGATATCCTCAGCTACCACTATTACACCGAGCTGACCCACTCGGCCGAGGCGCAGCCGGGCGAGTCGCCGGAGGAGCGCTTTCCCTTTGGCGATCCGGAGCAGTTGACCCGGGCCATCTGGAATAAGCTGCCGCTGATCGGCAACACGGTGCAGTACGACTGGCTGATGACCATTTCGCGGGAGTATCTGGGCCTCCCCGCTAGCGCGTGGCGGGCGTCCGACGGCTGGCAAGCGGTGTTTCGCCGCTCGGTGGAGGTGATGGATCGCCCCGAGTGGAGCGCGCAGCTCCTGCAGCAGAGCCACATCCGCCGAGTGATGCTCACCAACCGCTACGATGAGGACCTCGATGGGCTCGACGAAGCGCTGTTCAGCCCCTGCCTGCGTACCGAGTCGTTCCTCCACGGCATCCATGACCCCGCCGAGCGCGAGCAGATGGCGGCCTTTTTGGGGCGTCCTCTACAGCAGGTGGCGGATGTGGTCGCAGTCATCGACAAGGCTGCAGCGCTCTTCTGCGATCACGGCATGGCTTACGCGGCCTTGTCGACGCCGGTGAACATGCGCACCTTCTTTGTGGCCGAGGAGGAGGCACAGCAGCTATTCGACAGGATCAAAGAGGGAGCAGCGCTGGATTCAGAGGGGCGGGACACCTGGAACGCCTATGCCCTCGCCCGGGTGTGTGACGCGTGCCGCCGTCATGCCAAGCCGTTTCACCTCATGGTGGGGGTAAATCGCGACACCTACGCCCACGGCGTCCCTTCGGGCATGGACCTTTTTGACTCGCTGAACTCATTGAGCGGCTTCGACTATCTCTTTAACGCCTATCCCGACGTCCTGTTCCCCACCTCGGTGTTGGCGGACACCACCGGGCTAGAGCTAACCGCGGCGGCCTGGATCCGCCACAACGTCTTCCCCTCGGGGCATTGGTGGTACTCGAACCAGCCCACCGACATTGCCCGTGAGCTGCGCCGCCGTCTCGACGTCGTGCCGCGCAACAAGCTCATCGGCTATTACTCGGACGCCTATTATCTCGAGTTCGTGTTGCCCAAGTTTCGCATGTACAAATTCGAACTGGCCGCAGCTCTGGCCGAACGGATGGAGCGTAGCCGGATACACCCCAATATGGAGACGATGACGCTGGATGAGGTCCTCGAGTTGGCGCAGGAAATGCTCATCACCAATCCGCTGCGCATCCTCGGGCTGCCCGATTTGCCACACACCTCAGGGGGCTAGCTAGCACGGGTGCCCAGCAAACCAGCCTCGACCAGAATGGCGCCCACTGCCTCACGAGTGCGATCGTCAGCAGGTAGTAATGGTGGGCGTGGATTACCGCCGCGGAAGCCGAGCCAGTCCAGCGCGGCCTTGAGCCCTGGCACGCCGTACCCTGCCGTCACCGCCCAGCCCACCGGCATGAGCCGAAAGTGGATCTCTTGCGCCTCCGCCCAACGTCCCTCTTTAGCCAGCTTATAGATCGCCACGCACTCGGCGGGTGCCACATTGGCCAGGGCGAGGATGCCGCCTGTGGCGCCAACTTGTAGAGCGCTCAGATACACCGGCCCATTGCCTACCATCACGCGAAAATCGGGAGGGCACAGTCTCAGCAGGTTGATGACCTGGCCGATGTCTCCGGCGCTGTCCTTGAGGCCTATGATATTGTCGTGGGCCGCGATCTGTGCCACGGTCTCGGGGGTCATGTTGAGGTGCGTGAACTTGGGCACATTGTAGACGATGACGGGCACCGGAGATGCGTCGGCCACGGCGTAGAAATGCGCCTTGAGCGCCGCCGGGGTCATGTTGCCGCCATAGTAAGCTGGGGTCACCACCAGCGCTGCGTCGGCGCCGACATCGGCACACGCCTTGGAGAGCTGGATGGTGGCCGCGGTGGACTCGCGGCCCGTGCCGGCAATGACCAGCATCCCTTCGGCGGCGGCGTGGCGCACGGTATCCACCGCCTCGACGACTTCTTCCATCTCTAGCAACGCGCTCTCTCCATTAGATCCGGCAACCACATAGCCACGCAGCCCGGTGCTGTTCCACTTGTGCACGTTGACCGCCAAAGCGTGGGTATCGAGCCGCCCTCGATCGTCAAAGGGCGTGGCAATAGGGGGATATACGCCGTCCAATATCATCATCTACACTCCTGGAAATGGCTCCGACCGATTCGTCGCGGCCATTATGGCTTGGCGAAAGGGGGATGTCAATTCGGGTGGACTAGAAGATGACGCGTACCGCTCATGCGGCAATATCCTCAACCGGCACCGCCTCGCTCAACACCACATCGTGAAAAGCGCCTTTGAGCCCGCCTTCGGTGACGATGTCCACCTCGGTGCCCAGCAGATCGCGCAGGTCCATGAGCAGTCCACCCACGTCCAGCAACGTTCGTCCCGCCTCCATGAGCACGACAAAATCCACGTCACTCTCGGCATCGGCCTCGCCGCGCGCCACAGAGCCGAACACGCGCATATGAGTGGCGCCGTGGCGCGCGGCGAGAGCCAGGATCTCGTCGCGATGCATGGCGATCTTTTCATAGATGGTCATGGTCATCGGACATTCTCCCCTGGACACTGCCAGCACCGCTTATATAGACCAATAGTGGCGCAGGTCGTAAAAAGTGCGGAACATCACCTCAGCGATCCCGTCGCTGACCCCGATGCCCTCCGAGTCGCCATAGTTGAACACGATCAGCCCGCCCTCGGGCGTGGACCAGTGCTCGACCAGCTCGCGGGCCTCGGCGCGAACGGCGTCGGGGTCCTCCGCCGGCAGGGTGGCCTGGATGTCAACGGTGGTGAGAAAGCAGACCTTGCCGGCATAAGCCTGCCCCAGCTCACGGATGCCATAGGCTCGTGGCTGCTGCATGTTGAGCACGTCGACGCCGGCGTCGATGAACAGCGGCACAAAATCGTTGATGCGTCCACAGCTATGCAGGATGGCGTGCCAGCCCTGGTCGTGGACGCACTGAAACAGCTCACGATAGCGCGGCGCAAAGAACTCTTGAAAGACCGCTTGAGATACAAAGGTGTTCTGTTGCGTCCCCCAGTCGTCGGTCATGAACAGGCCGTGCACCCGATCGCCAAAGCGCCGCCCGGCCTCGTCGATGTGGGCCAGCTTGTTCTCGAGGATCAGGTCGAGCAAGCGATGGGTCTTTTCCGGTTCGAGGTAGAAATCCTCCAGCGTGCGCGCAAACCCGCGGAGCATATGTAGCCGCTCAAACAGGCAAAAGTGGCTGGTGAGCACGACATAGCGGTCGCCGGCATCCTCGATCTCGTCGTCGATTCGCGCAAAGTAGAACGGGTTGCGCGGGTCGGGAGGATGGTAGGTGTCGAGCTTGATCCAATCCTCCAGCGGGTGGCCGACGACCTGGCCCATGTTCTTGACCTCGGTGGTCTGCCACTGACAGCCCCAGTCATCCTCGACGGCGCGATCAAAGAACCAGCCGCGCTCCTGACGATCCATCTCCCACGTGTCGCAGACGTCGTTGGGAAAGTCCTGGATGACGGCGGCCAGCTTGTCGCTCCACGATCCGCCCAGGAAAAAGGGCAGGCGTGGCGGGCACTCGAACTCGATGGCGCGGCGAACGATCTCTCGGCTCTCCATAAAGCCTCCTCCAAAGCGCGATCTGATGCCGTGGGCGCGGTGTATGATAGGAGGATCAGCGCCGCTCGATATGCTCCTGCAACAGCGCGATCAACTCGTTGTACGAGTCCGCAAATTTGGCCACGCCTTCTTCTTCGAGCTGCCTGGTGGCGACGCGGATGTCCAGTCCCACGTTGGGTAGGTGATCCAGCACCCAGTGCGCGCCATCCATGTCCTCGGTCAGTCGCGGCGCGGGGTCCCCATGATCGCGGTAGGCGTCGAGGGTCGTGAGCGGCAGGGTGTTCACCGTGTCGGGGCCGATGAGCTCCTCGACATATTTGATATCGCTGTAGGCGGGGTTCTTGGTGCTGGTGCTGGCCCACAACAGCCGCTGGACTTGCGCCCCCGCCTGGGCCAAATTGCGCCAACGCTTGGCCGCGATGGCCTCCTGGTAGATGGCATAGGCACGCCGTGCGCTGGCCACGGCAACCTGCCCGTGCAGCCTGTGGGCGGTGGCCGCCGGCTCACCGCCGGCCTCTTCGATCTGCTCCAGCTTGGGGTCCAGGAGTGAGTCGATGCGGCTGAGGAAAAAGCTGGCCACCGAGGATACGTGCTCCAGGCTCCCGCCGGCCGCCAGACGATCCTCCAATCCGCTCATATAGGCACCCAGCACTTTGCGGTAGCGCGGCAGGCCAAAGAGCAAGGTGACGTTGACGTTGACCCCTTCGGCAATGAGTTGCCGTATCGCGGGCAACCCTTCGGCGGTGCCCGGCACCTTGATCATCACGTTGGGTCGATCCAGAGCCTGCCAAAAGCGCCGCGCTTCGGCCACCGTGCCGTCCGTGTCATGCGCCAGGTGAGGGGAGACCTCCAGGCTCACAAATCCATGCCGACCCTCCGAGGCATCATAGAGGGGGCGAAAGAGATCGGCAGCCGCGCCCACGTCGGCGACGGCCAGCGCATCATAGATCTCGACCGCCGAGCGACCCTCATCGACCAGGTGCGCGATGGCCTCGTCATAGTCATCGCTGCCGCTGATGGCCTCGTAGAGGATGGAGGGGTTGCTGGTGACGCCACGCAGGCCATCGTCCTCGATGAGGCGCGGTAACTCCTCATCCAGCATGCTGCGTTGGATATAGTCTAACCAGATGCTCTGGCCAAATTGCTGTATCTCTTTAATTCGACTCGTCGACATGTCGCCCCTCCTGGCTCTGCTCGGCTGTTGGGCATTCCTTCACGCCGTACTCGATGCCAAATACTCGGTGCTTTGCCTGCGTCATTAGTGTATATAGTAGCGTCTATTGTAGATCAGCAGGCAGCACATAGCAACCGGAGCCCAATCCGCATAATAGCGTTGAAAAGCCCTCCGGCGCCTCGTTGACGTCGTAGCCCATGCGGGGCCAGCGTAAGGTCCTCCGCTCTCCCTTATTGTGCCGCGTGTTGCAGCGCCCCATAGGGGAACACGCCGACCCTTGCCGTTGGACCGTGCCGCTCCTGCAGGATGGGCACCACCTCCTCCCAGGTTCGACAATGCACGTATTGATCGCCGTATAGCAGGCGCACCTCGCGGGCATTGACCCCCGGCGCAAAGAGGATGGCGGTTCGATCGTCGCGCACCTGCACCTCTTTGGCCCCAGAGCCGGTGAGCGCCGCGCCCACCTGCCGGCCGGTGCGCTGGCGAAAGATGGTGCCCGGGCCCATCACCAGGTGATAGCCCGCTCCCTCTGGGCAGGCCGAGATGGTCACCACCGTGCCCCCCGGCTTGAGCGCCTGCCGCTTGGTGCCAAAGAGCGGCACGCGGGCCAGCGAGATCTGGTGGGCGTCATTATCCTTTGGCCAGGCGTTGCACAGAGCAATGTCCATTCCCTCGGGCACCTCGGTGGCGTACATCTTTTCGCCCAGCGCCACGCCCTGGGCAAAAGCCTCGATAGGCTCCCCCGCCACCAGGGCCATGATGCCCAGATCGGGGTTTAGCAGCGGGTTGACGATGTACTCCAGCCCGCAGATGCGCCCCACCTCCTGGGTGTGGGGGACAAACTGGCCCGGCGGGCAGTAGTTATGGTTGAAAAAGATCGTCTCTCGACCACACACCCCCGGCAGGACGATCTTGGAGCCGCCGCCAAAGCCCCCACCCCTCGGCATGATCATCCCCAGGCCGATCTTGAGGTCCGCGTGGGCGAAATCGCGGTTGAGCCAGATGGGAAAGCCCAGCGACGAGGTGCCATAGAACTCGAGATTCTCGCAGGGGTTGTGGCTGCGGATATCCAGGGAGTCGGTGAGCTCCTGGCCGATCTTGAGCACCCATTCCTGGCGGCGGAAGGGGCGGTGGGTGCCCGTGGCGGCGATGACGATGATCCGATCCTCGTCCAACCCACCGATGGCCAACTCCTCGAGGATGTAGGGCAGCAGGCGATAGGCCGGCGTGGGGCGCGAGATGTCGTCCACCAAGATAACGGCACTCCGCCGGCCCTGGGCGGCGTCGCGCAGCCGTGGGGCGCCGATGGGCTCGGCCAGCGCCTGACGGATGCCGGCGTCGCCGATATCGGGGCCGCCGGCCATCTCGGCGACGGTCACATCCCACGAATCGGGCAGCGTCAGGTCGAATTTGGTCTCTCCATACCACATGGCCCAAGGAATGCTGACGGTTTGCATACCTGCTCCTTGACGAGAGGGATGGCGACGAGTGGCGGGCGATCTGATCACCGTACGGGGCGCGGGTCTCCGACCCGCAGAACGCTCAGATCGCCGTACGGGGCGCGGGTCTCTGACCCGCAAAACGCTTAGATCGCCCACCACTCGCCCTGATGTGTTGGCGCTATCGTACCACTTGGCCGCGCGATGGACAAACGGGGGGTGTTGGATGCATTTCCGCGCCTCCGCAGCCTTGACGCGCGCGACGCTCCCCTTTATGATGCGCTGGTAAGCGGAACGATCGTGCATCAAAACACACCACATGAGGGCAAGGAGGGTCTCATGGCAGAGCGACTGGCATTTCCGGAAGGGTTCGTGTGGGGCACGGCGACGGCATCGTTTCAGATCGAGGGCGGTCGCGACGAGCGCGGCACCTGCATCTGGGACGACTTTTGCGATTGGACGGGCAAGGTGTTCCAGGGCCACAACGGCGACATCGCCGACGACCACTATCACCGCTACCGCGAGGATGTGGCGTTGATGAAGGAACTCGGCGGGGCCGCGTATCGCTTCTCCATCTCCTGGCCGAGGGTGCTCCCCGAGGGGCATGGGGCGGTGAACCCAAACGGCCTCGATTTCTACAACCGGCTGGTGGACGAGCTGCTGGAGAACGGCATTACGCCCTATGTCACTCTCTACCACTGGGATCTGCCGTCGGCGCTACAACGCATGGGCGGCTGGGCGGCGCGGGATACCGCCTCACGTTTCGCCGACTACTGCGAGGTGATGGCCCGCGCCTTGGGCGATCGGGTGAAGGACTGGATCACCCACAATGAGCCCTGGGTGGTGGCGTTCATCGGGAACCTGCAAGGGCGGCACGCGCCAGGGTGGGAGGACCTGGGCCTGGCGCTACAGATTGGTCATCATCTGCTGCTCTCCCATGGTCTGGCGGTGCCCATCCTGCGCCAGCATGGAGACGCGGACACCCGCGTCGGCATCACGCTGAACTTTAGCCCGGCCTATCCCGCCAGCGATAGCGCCGAGGACGTGGCCGCGGCGCGGCGGCACGACGGCTATACGAACCGCTGGTTCATGGACCCGCTGTACAAGGGGAGCTATCCGGCCGACCTCGTCGAGGCCTGGGGAGCGGCGATGCCCCAGGTGAGCGCGGACGATCTGGCGCAGATCGCCGTGCCCATTGACTTTTTGGGGGTCAACTACTATTCGCGCGCCGTGGTCAAGCACCAGCCGGGCGGCTTGCTCGATTATGCGACGACTAAGCCGGAGGGCGAGTATACCCACATGGAGTGGGAGGTGTTCCCCAAGGCGCTAGAGGACCTGCTGCTGCGCCTCTCCAGCGATTACGCGCCCCAGGCGCTCTATATCACCGAGAACGGCTGCGCCTACCCCGATACACTGACCGCCGAGGGCAAGGTGCACGATCCCAAACGCATCGAGTACCTGCGGCAGCACCTCGCGGCGTCGCAGCGCGCCATCACCCTCGGGGCGCCGCTCCAGGGCTATTTCGCCTGGTCGCTGATGGACAACTTTGAATGGGGATACGGCTACAGCCGCCGCTTTGGCCTCATCTATGTCGATTACGAGACGATGAAGCGCCACCCCAAGGACAGCTTTTACGCCTATCAGTCGATCATCGCCGAGAACGCCGTAGAGCTCTAGCCAGCAGGCGAGGGGGCGCGGGCGTCTCGCCCGCGATTCCATGTCGGTTACAGGCAGATGCGGGCGAAACGCCCGCGCCCCAGGTTGGCGTTCACTGAGAAAGGAGAGACATGACCGATCGTCAAGCACTCAAAGAGCGCGTCTGCGCAGCCATCGACGTGCATCGCGACGAGATCGTGGCCCTGGGGGAGGACATCCGCGTCCATCCAGAGCTGGGCTTTAAAGAGTTTCGCACGGCGGGCATCGTCGCCGAGCACTTTGGCAGGCTGGCCATCGATCATCAGACCGGGTTGGCGGTGACGGGGATCAAGGGGGTGCTCGCCGGGCGCGGGAGCGCGGCCACCGTCGCCTACATGGGCGAGCTGGACTCGGTGCTGGTGCGCGACCATCCCGACGCCGATCCCGACACCGGCGCCGCCCACGCCTGCGGGCACAACGCCCAGATCGCCAACCTGATCGCGCTGGCCTATGGGTTGGTGGAGAGTGGCGTGATGGCCGAGCTGGATGGCAACGTGGCGCTCATCGCCGTGCCCGCCGAAGAGTATGTCGAGGTGGCCTACCGTCTGGGCCTCAAAGAGGCCGGCCAGATCGAGTTCCTGGGCGGCAAGCCCGAGTTTATCCGCCTCGGCGCGCTGGACGATGTGGACATTACCTTTATGACCCACCAGTCGGCTCGCGCCGAAGGGGGCAAGCTTAGCGTCGGCGGCCCCTCTAACGGCTGCATCGTCAAGATGATCCAGTATTTAGGGCGGGCGTCCCACGCCGGAGGATCGCCGCACCAGGGCATCAACGCCCTCAAGGCGGCCATGCTGGGCCTGCAAGGGATCGACGCCAACCGCGAGACGTTCAAGGACGACGACCATATCCGCGTGCACCCGATCATCACCAAGGGCGGCGAGCTGGTTAACGTCATCCCCGCCGATGTGCGCCTCGAGACCTATGTGCGCGGCGCCAGCGTGGATGCCATCGTGGCCGCCGCGGAAAAGGTGGATCGCGCCCTCAAGGGCGGGGCCATGGCCTTGGGGGCCACCGTCGAGATCAACACCCTGCCCGGCTATCTGCCGCGCATCGTCTCGCCGGAGCTGCTGCAGGTCTATAAGGAGAACGCCGTGGCGCTGGTGGGCGAGAACGAGTGGTGGGATTCGAGCTTTGGCGCCGGCTCCACCGACATGGGCGATGTGAGCCACATCATGCCGGCCATCGAGACCTCTGCCGTAGGCTCCAGCGGCACCGGCCACGGCGCCGATTACGTCATCTGCGATCCCGAGACGGCCTATATCACCCCGGCCAAGGCGGCGGCGATGACGCTTATCGATCTGCTGATTGATGGCGCCGCCAGGGCCCGTCAGGTCGTCGATGCCTACAAGCCGCCCATGTCCAAAGACGAGTATCTGACGTTCATGCGCGGGCTGGCCAAGCTCGACGTGTGGAAGCCCGACGCCTAGAGCGGGGCGCAGCCAAGGGCAAAGCGCCCACGGGAGCGCGTTCCCGTGGGCGTGTGCAGGCTATCCGAGCTTGTAGCCGATGGTGCGCAGGAATTTGGTCCGCCAGGCCACCCCGTCCTGGTCCTCCACGCCCAGCGGAGGAAACCCATCGACGACGCCGAGAATGCCTCGGCCCTGGTCGGTGACGGCGATGATGACCTGTGTGGGGTTGGCCGTGGCGCAAAAGATGCGACACACTTCGGGCACCTGCTTGATGGTGTTCAACACGTTGATCGGGTAGAATCCATCGCCCAAAAAGAGAACAAAGGCGTGACCAGCGGCGATGGCCATGGCGTTCTTTTCCGCCAACTCGATCAGTGCGTCATCGGTGCCGCTGGAGCGCACCAACCGCGCGCCCGAGGCCTCGCAAAAGGCCAATCCAAAGTGGATGCCCGGCACGGCGCCCACCAGGGCCTCGTGCAGGTCCTCGACGGTCTTGATAAAGTGGCTCTGTCCAAGGATGACGTTAAGGTTCTCCGGCTTGTCGATCGCGACGATCTCGAGTTCCATGGTTGGCCTCCTGCGCTCTGAACGGGTGCCTGCGTTGATGGTATTGTAGACATCGAGGGAGCGTTGGTCAAAGCATCTGGGGATGAGGCTATTTCGCCATCGTCTACAAATCCGGGCGGCGCCGCCGTCAGCGGCCTATGCGGATACTGACCCAGGCGGTCTCACCTGCGTTGATGGTGACATCGCGGGAGGTCACCAGGCCCTTATAACGAGCCTGCACCGTCCACCGTCCGGCGGGCACGTCGCCGGTGCACAGATTCTCGCCCCAGGCCGGGTCCGCGTTCACCCGGCTCGCCGGGTAGCTGGTGAAAAAGCGGTAGGGTGTGGTGCTGCCAGCGCGAAAGAGGACGAGCAGCGCCTCGGCGATCGGCTCACCCTTGGCCGAGAGCAGCTCGCCGGCCAACGTGCCGTGGTCGGGCAGCGGTTGCAGCCAGAGGTCGGGGTTTACGGTGTGCAGATAGTCGTTCTCGCCAAGACGCACCTCGAGATGCAGATGCGGCCCCATGGCAACACCCGACATGCCCACCTCGCCGAGCTTGTCCCCGGCGGCCACCCTCTGGCCCGGCTGCACCATCACTTGGGACAGGTGGCCATAGAGGACAAAGATCGGCTTATCGTTCAGCGTGCGGTCCAATTCTTGGACGACTACCAGCCCATAAAAGTTGTCGCGAGCGCCATAGACCTGCAAAGTGTCATCGCCGGCGACACGAACGATGCCATCAGCGACGGCATAGATGGCGGTGCCCATAGGGCTCGTAAAATCGGCGCCATGATGGATGGGGTAGGTTCCATCGCCGCGCGAGCCATAGGGATAAAAGCGTTCCGCCCGCTGTTGCCCCTGAGGGCCAAAGGGCCGCTCTAGCCAATAGTGGTCGACAAAGGTGCGCGGCCGTGGTGGAAAGGGCGTCGGCGTTGGCCTGGGCATCATGGAGATGGGCGAGATCTCGCCCGAGAGATCGGGCGTGGCCCCGGCGGGCGATACATCGGGCTCTGGAGTGGGGGTAGCCGTCACTGCCGTGGGGGTGGGAGGCGGAGCCGTTGGCGTGGGCGTGCGCCGCAGCGCTGCGGCGACCTGATACCTCTGTGCCGGCATGGGGTTCCAGCCCAAGAGCACCGAGACGACAAGGCCCAAAAGCACCAGCGCCATCGCGCCGGCGAACCAGACATGTTGCGGTAATCCACGCTCAGGCTCTAGACGATCCACAACTCTTCTCTCCCTTATCCTGCGTCGAGTATACCATTTGGACCGCTACGCACCAAGCGCTGCCGCAGAGGTCCCAACCCTTGGTACTCGCGCGTATGCCGTTAGCAGACGACGTGGGCGAGTGCGAAAAACGATCTTGACAAAGCCCGAACGATGTGCTAGTATGCTTGGCAGTCATGGGTTGTGAGTGCTAGGTGTGTTGCCCATTTGGTCGCATCTGGTGTCTTGCACCTAAAGGGTCCCGTGGCAAAGAAAAGAGGGGAGCGAAACGGCGGTCACGCCAGCGTGACTTTGTGGTCCTCGCATCGATGGGGACGGAGCTACCCCCCTTCTTCTGGTCCAGTCTCATAATTCACAGGGAGGACAGTAGAACCATGGCAAAGGTAGGTCTCAGACCTCTGGCGGATCGCGTCATCGTCGAGCCCCTAGAGGAGCAGGAAATGACGGCGTCGGGAATCGTGTTGCCCGAGA
>SKLG01000491.1 GCA_007123335.1 Anaerolineae bacterium
ATCCGCTCACCGGCCTCGGTGGCAAAGGCGACGCTCTTGGGCTGCTGGACCACGGTAGAGCGATCGGAAAAGACGCTCAGCAGCCGTATCGGATCGAGAGCGCCGGTGCTCTCACCGTATGTTTCCGGTATCTCGGAAACGCCGCCCATTTGTCTGAGCCGGTTAGACGCGCTCTCTGGCGCACCGTTCACCAGGACATCACCGCCAGGCAACACAGCGCGAACTTGTGTCTCCACCAATCGATGGGTCCCATCTCCATTAGCGATCAGACGCCACCAATCCTCGATGCGGGCAAAGGTTCCTCCGTCGCCTTGCTCGATGGCCCAGCCGACGCCCTGTGCCGTTTCGAATGTCGCCGTGCGTCCCTTGATATTGGCAGTGTATCCTTGGCCTGTCGCCACGGCTGGCACCAGGCGAGAGACACGATAGAGCACGAGGGTCTCTGCTCCCGTGTTTGGGTCAAAGACGGTGTGCCGCCCAGTAACCGCAGCGCCAGGCAGGTCAACGCTCAGATTGTCGCCATCGAGTGTCGCGGCCACTTCGGTATAGCGGTAACGCTCCAGACCAGCCACGCCCTCCTCTACGGATAGGGGGTTGATATCTATCCCGCGCACCAAGACAGCGACCGTCAGGATACCGGCAAAGGCTAACAGCAGTCCACCATTAAAGAACTGCACCCAGGTCGTCGAGGTCATGCCCCCGCCGGCCACGAGAAAGATGACCACTGAACCGACGATGATCACGCCCCAATGGTGGGGGATGCCAAGCAGGGGCTCTACGAGTACACCGGCCCCCACCATCTGCGGCACAAGGTAAAAGAGCGAGACCACGAGCACGCTCAAGCCCGCGGCGAGTTGAATGCCGGGGCGTTTGTAGGTGCGGTTTAACGCATCAGGGAAGGTAAAGGTCCCCCGGCGCTTCATCGGCTCGGCGATCACAAACAGAGCGACGATCCAGCCCGCCAGGAACCCGATGGAATAGAGGAACCCGTCATAGCCAAAGAAGGCGATGAGGCCACAGATGCCCAAAAAGCTCGCTACCGAGAGATAACCGCCCGCAAAAGCGACGCCATTGACGCCCCAAGGAACAGAGCTGTTGGCGACGTAATAGCCGCCCACGCTGCGCGACCGGCGATTGGTGTGTATTGAAACGGCCAGAACCAGCGCAACAAAGACAACGAAAACCGCGATGGCCATTGGCTACCCTCCCTGCTTACCGATATCTGGGCCGGAGACCGACGATGATGGAGAAACGGCGCCTGCGGTCGGCCGAGCGCCTGGGGATGGAACTCGGCAGAGGTGGTTGTAGACCAATGCAAACACGATGGCAATGAGAATGAGCCCCAACCCATAGGCCACAGCCAGGTTCAAGCCCAGTATGGCCCTCGCGCCCATCCAGGCTGGCCGGAAAACACTGAGCGCTACGAATCCCCCATACACAAGCGAATAAAGAATCGTCATACGGATACCGATGATCGACTTGCGTCGTTCAAATGCCTCGTCCATAACCGTTGTTCGCTGCGCCATACGCCCCCCTTTGGTCAGAGCTGGTAATGGATATCAAATCTGGTCAATTGTACTTGGCTGTCTGATATGCACAAACTACACACTCGGATACTCAGCCATTTACGCAACGTGACCCTTGGCCTTTTGCGATGTTGGCTCATGATAGCCGTTTTGACCTAGATTCGAGGTGCAAGATCGGTTCCGTCTTGCCCTTGCCGGCTACCTGGTGTAGGATGATTCAGCCACGCTGCTTCAATGGAGATACGGCATAGCCAGAGCGTTTGAGATGCGCCACTCGAACTGGAAATATGGGAGGCGAATGGGCAGATCCTGAAACCGAGAATCCCGAGATGGGTCCTGCAAAACCGGATTCTTTGCGCCATGGCACACGGTTCCAGGTCCTTGTCCTTGATTATGGATGCTTTTATTCAAGCGATGTTTGATGAATCTGTCTTGGAATCCGCGGCAGCGCGATATGGCGTGCCCAACGGCGCCCTGCGACTTCTGGGTGGCTTTCAGAGCTACATCTACGAATTCGAGTATCAGGGTCAAGCGCGTATCCTGCGCATCTCCCATACCGCCCATCGCAGCATCGCTCAAGTACATGGCGAGGCTGCGTGGATCAACTACTTGGTCGATCGGGGGATTCCGGCAGCGCGGGTCGTGCCTGCTCCAGATGGAGCACTCGTACAGATGCTTCCGGCACGGGAGGGCGCGTTCATCGCCGCGGCTTTTGAACGAGCACCGGGCACACGCGTCTCACACGACGCGCTGGGGCCAGCGCTCTATCGCCAGATGGGGATCCTGATGGGGCGCATGCATGTTTTGACTCAGGATTTCGTACCGCCCACACTGGCCTATCGTCGCCCAACTTGGCATGACCAAGCCGCCGGGTTTGCCGCGCGTTGTCTACCCGACTCTGAGCAGGTTGCTATCGACAAGTTCGACGCCGAGCTGGCTTACCTGCAAACGTTGCCCACCGAACGTGAGAGCTATGGGCTCGCCCACACCGATGTTCATCTCGGTAATATTCACATCCACGATGGGCAGCTAACGCTCTTTGATTTTGACGACTGTCAATATACATGGTTCGTGGATGACATCGCCATCGCTCTTTTTTACGCTACGTTATCTGCGAAGAACGATCAAGAGCGTCTCGCTCTGGCACAGAGCTTCCTACCCCCCTTCCTGGAGGGCTATTACCAGGCGCACTGGCTGGCGCCGAAATGGTTCGCACAGATCCCTCACTTTCTCAAGGTGCGTGAAATCGGGGTCTACGCGGCGATCCATGCCCATTGCGGTGGAAATATCGATGCGTTAGATCCTTTCGGACAACAGTACGTCAAAGAGCACAAGCCACGCATCGAGAACGATGCCCCTTGCATGGAGTTGGATTTTGAATCTGTGGCTCGATCCTACGCAATACGCCCCAAGAGTTAGCAAGCCCGCACCATCCTTTTATGCACCAGCATGCCGTCCATTCCTTCCAAGCCATCTACGTTGACCCCCCGTTCTCCTCCTCTAGATATGTAAACATAAACGGCCCTCTGGGGCCTTGCGCATGCCGGCCACTTGATATACGATGCCTATGGTAGTGCTTGCTTTGCTTCGGTAGACGGAGAACATCCGAGTTCGTGGATGGTTTCGCCAGGTTGCCATCTATGCCCATTGTCGAGAAGGAGAGGGCTCGCATGAGAATCGCTATCGCAGGTATCTCGCAAGAGACCGCCAGCTTTACGCCGGTGCTCACCACACTGGACGACTTTCGCCACTTTGGCCTGTACGAGGGTGACGAGATTCTGAAAAAGGTCAAAACTGGTCCCCTGGCCGGGTTTATGCGGGCGGTGGAAGAAGAGGGCGTGGAGCTGGTGCCGCTGCCCATCATTCAGGCTCGAGCCGGGGCTGGCGGTATTATTACCGCCCAAGCCTACGACTATTTCCACGACACCGTGGTGCAGGGCTTACAGCGGGCGCTGCCTTTGGATGGTTTCTGGTTCGCGCAGCATGGCGCCGCCGTCTCGGAAGAGGTGGAGGATGTGGAGGGCCACCTGCTGCAAGCTGCCCGCGAGGTCGTGGGTCCCAATGTGCCCATCGTCATGCCCTGCGACCATCACGCCAACATCACCCAGCGCATCATGGACCACGCCGACGCCGTCGTCGGCCACCGCACCCAGCCGCACAACCCGCAGGACACCGGCTACCAGGCGGCCAAGCTGCTCTTTGCCATCATCCGTGGAGAGCTCCATCCTACTACTGCATGGTGTAAGATCCCGATGATCACCCACCAGGAGCAGTTCCTCACCAGCGCCGGCCCGATGAAAGAGTGGTTCGATCTGGCCCGCGAGATGGAGACCCGTCCCCAGGTAGCCAGCGCCTCCTGCTTTCCCATGCAACCCTGGCTGGACGTGGCCGAGGGCGGCTGGTCAGCGCTGGTCATCACCAACAACGACCCGGCGCTGGCCCGCGAGCTGGCCGCCGAGCTGGCCGAAAAGGCCTGGTCGTTGCGCGAGTCCTTTACCCGCCTCTCCAGCGTGTCGCCGGCCGAGGCGGTGCGACGGGCGGTGGCCGCGGAACGTGGGCTGGTGGTGATCTCGGATACGGGCGATGCGGTGTTTGGCGGCGCGCCCGGAGACAGCACCATCCTGCTGGCCGAGATGCTGCGCCAGCGCATCCCCAGCACTGCCCTGGTACCCATGGTCGACCCCGAAGCCGTCGCGGTGGCCTGGCAGGCCGGGGTGGGCGCCGAGATCACCGTGGCGGTGGGCGGCAAACGGGACAACCTTTTCTCCAAGCCGGTAGAGGTGACCGGACGGGTGGCGGGGCTGGCCGAGGGCTGGCTGAGCGCCGAGGTTGTGGGGCTTGGCGCCTTTGACATGGGTCGCACCGCGCTGCTGGAGGTGGGACCGATCAAGCTGGTGGTGAGCGAGTTTCGTGGCGTGGGCGGCAACCACCCTATCGTGTATCGTCGCTTTGGCATCGAGCCCGCCGAGGCCAAGATGGTGGTGCTCAAGACCGCCAGCAACTTTCAGTACTATGCCGACCTGACCTCCGAGGTGATCCGGGCCGATACCCCAGGCCTCACCATGTCGCACCTTGAGCAACTGCCCTGGCGCAACCTGCCACGCCCCATCTATCCGCTGGACGAGCTGCCCGAGTGGCGTGCAAAAGGATAGTGGCATTCGGCGATGCCCAAGGATACTGGATCCTACAGGAGGGAAGAGTATGACGAGCCACACGCTTCATGGCGTGACGATAGAGTGCGTGCAGGGTAACATCACCGATCAACCGGACGTGGAGGCGATCGTGAAGGCGGCGAATGCTCAACTCGGTCCTGGGGGCGGCGTAGCCGGGGCGATTCATCGCGCCGCAGGGCCGGGCCTCGAACAGGAAAGCCGTCCTCTGGCACCCATCCGTCCTGGGCAGGCGGTGATCACCGGTGCCCACAACCTGCCTAACCGCCATGTCATACACTGTCTCGGACCGGTGTTCGGCGTGGATGAGCCTGCCGATGCGTTGCTGGCCTCCTGCTATCGGAATGCCCTTCAACTGGTCGAGCAGAATGGTATTCGCTCGATAGCCTTTCCCGCTCTATCGACAGGCGCCTTTGGCTACCCGATGGAACCGGCAGCAAAGGTTGCGTTCACCACCGTGCTTGACGAGTTGCCGCGGTTATTATCGGTCAAGCTCATCCGTTTTGTACTGTTTCGGGATGCCGATCTGCGTCTGCACGAACGGGTTCTGGAGGAGCTGATGGAAGCGAACGAGGCGTGATGCGTGTAAGATGGCGCCTGGTGCACAATCAGATAACGTCTTCGGAATAGACGGGGGCGGTTCATGCTCAGATCAGCCAGGAACTCTTCGTCGGCAAGCAACAGACCAGAGCATTAGAGTCAGAACCGGTCTTCGTAAGTCCCTATTCCACCAAAGGGAGGACCATATCCCTGGCACTCAGTTGCACACGTTCGGTTGTGCAAGCGACTACACCAGGTCTCGTCCAAAGAGCCCTTAGCCCAGTCCGACTGGCCACTGGCCAACACCATCAGCCAGTCACGCCGCTTTTTTCTCGCAGGTGCGTCGGATCAGGGCTGATGATCCAGTACGCGATCCGGCGCCAGCTAATCTCCTTCGTTTCAGCATTGCGCGAACTGTCTCGCCGGCAACGCGACTGTTGGCTAGACCCTTCTCAAGGGCCATGGCCCCGACCAACTCCAACGTCCACACACTGGTGGGCTGCCATACTTGTGGGCATTGCAGCCTCTCGCAACTGTTCGATACCAACTCTATCTAGGCCACGATCAACGTGGTGTGGCCATGACGACCCAGCCCAAGGCCCGCCGTACCCGATTCGCAGCCTTGGCGTCAATTTGATATGCTCATCCGTGAAATCAGGCTTTTTCAACAGTATCTCTGAAGAGGCATTTCAACGTGGCGTTTATGTCCGGCGGCCTACAATAAGCTATATTGATCATCAAGAGCGCAGTCTATGACGGGTATGTGATTCTTGATAGGATACGTATTACATGAAAAAGATATCTCACAAATCTTGGCTTCGTGCATGCATATTTCTGTTGCCTTTAATGGTCGTCTTTTTTGTTATCGGTTCTATGAAGTGGGTTGCACCCATCGCCGCTGGCGCTGAGAATCTGCTGACGAACGGCGACTTTGAGACGGGAACGATAGACCCTTGGCAAGGAATCACAGAGGCCCAGCTCACGTCATCAGCTTACTCTGGCAACCATGCCGTGCATCTGACCGAAGCGTTGGACGTATTCCAGCGTTGGATCACGGTCGAACCTGGCAAGACCTATCTTCTCACCACCTGGTTCAAGTGGCACGAATTCTCGGGTGATGGCTGGGGCTATGACCGACTAACTGTCATTGACAGTGACTGGAAAACTCTCGCCAGCATCGACAATATTCACCGCAAGGTCCAGCACGATCAATGGACAAAGCTGGCTCTCACATTTGTGGCGCAGACGTCGAGGGCACAGGTCTCCTTTGGTGTCTTTGGCCCCAAAGATCGCGTGTCCTTGTACTTTGACGATCTCGTGCTCGTCGAGCGAGGGCATAATGTTCCGCCATATGCGGACCCAACCAGCAGTGTCGTCTTCGGGCATGCTCCCTTGACAGTAGATCTGACAGCAAATGCCCAAGATCCTGACGGGGCCATAGTGCGTTACCACTGGGATCTGGGCGATGGCTCGATAGCCACTATCGAGAACCCAAGACATACTTTTTTATCCGCGGGCGATTATTCGGTGACGTTGCGCGTTTGGGATAACGATGGCGAGGCAATATCGCGCAGCCTATCCATAGAGGTGTTCGATGAGGTTGCACCAGCGGTCGACATCTTGTTACCCACAGCGGAGGAGCGGCTGTCGACGACGGTAGCCTCTACCACCCTGGCAGGAGGTGCCATAGTACAGAGCTCTGATGCCCTGGTCAGCCTTGTCTGGGATAACCTGAACACGGGCAAGGCGGGATTCATTGAGCTACCCTCTGACGAGCATGAACGCTGGAACAGCCAAGAGATCGCACTAAAGCCCGGCAAGAACGAGATCCTTGTCACAGGCACCGACAGCGCAGGCCGAATTGGCACCGATTCCATCATCCTATATCGGCAGGTGTCGGGACCGGTCATCTCTGACATCAAGGTTGCCTCTACAGAGGTCCGCGTCTACGAAAAGTATGAGGTCACCTTTGACCTCCAGACGGTAGCAGATTATTTGTTCTTCGCCTACGACGAGAATCCACCAGCCGGCGTCAGCGCCGGGGCAGGCGTCACCGTAGAGGCGCTAGTGACCACGCCTTCTGGAGAAACCCTCATCCAACCAGGATTCTACTACACCGAGGTAACCAGAACAGACACTGACGGACGTGTGCGCTATGAGGAGACTGGCGCAACGCGATGGGCGGTGAGATTCAGCCCGCAGAAGACCGGCCGACATGACGTATCGCTGCACATCCGCGATGCGTCGGGGAGCATTGTCGTGCCCGTCGGTAGCCTGAATGCGCTCCCGGCCATTCGCCAGGGGTTCATCGGCGTGAGCGAGGCCGACTCCCGCTATTTTGAGTTCAGCAACGGGGACCTGTTCTGGCCCATCGGCCCAGCGAATGACAATGATCCTTCCAAGAACGCGGGGACGGGTCTTAACTTTGCCCGGCCTTGGATGGCTGGTCGCGGAGCATACAGCACCAACTGGGCCAGATGGATGTCAACGGAGAAGCAGCACGGCAACGAAGGCTTTGATTCCAACCTATCCTTCAGGCAGAGCTATCCCTCACATGAGCTTTCCCAAGTAATCCATTATCCCAGCGCGACCAGGATGTGGATAAGCTCCTTTCTCAACAATGACCTGAGTCATCGGATCAAGCCAGATACCGATTACCTGATAAAGATTCGGCTCAAGACCATGGATATCCAGGGGCCCGTGGACCCTGCCCATCCCTATGGGTTCATGATCAAGACGCACGGATGGCCGTCCGAGACGCTAGAAGAGGATCTTAGACCCTATCCCTCATTGATTCCTATCATCAGCCAAGACCGGGACTGGCACACCGTGCTTTCCGTATATCGCACGACTGACAGGGACGCAAAGGACTCTTTGAGCCTCTATCTGGACAATGTGACCGCTGGTCAGGTTAATATTGACGAGTTCTCGATGCGCGAGATCCTCGCCGATGGTTCCCTCGGCGGTGAACAGATCCGTGATTCGCGCGCTGATCTGCATACGCGAGTGGATCAGCGCGCCGCCGCCTACTTTGATTGGCAGGTGGCTCAGGCCGAGGAGTATGAGACGTATTTCAAATATGTGGTTCACGACAAGAGAGACTGGATCCAGAACCATCTCGCTGACGACGGCACCTTTGTGGACTGGGGTAGTGGCTATTATCAGCCTGAAGACACAAAGGCAAACTGGTTGCTGCGTCAGTGGTGGCGATACCTGGCAGCACGATGGGGTTATTCGACAGCCATATTCTCCTGGGAGCTGAACAACGAGGGCTCACCGGACAGTGTCGCTCACTATCGGACAGCCCAGCAGTTCGCCAAGTTCATGCACGAGACGGGAGCTCACCCGCATCTGGCCACAACATCATTCTGGTGCTGTTGGCGGCCGGAATTCTGGGGTGATGATGAGAACTACCCGGATATCGACTATGCCGATATCCACTATTATAGTGGTGACGACACGTTATCGGATGGAACTCTTGCCGCTTACGATGCGGCCGCTTTTCATGCTGAGACAAGCATGATGACGTATCTATCGGGCATCGGCAAGCCCGTGATACGCGGAGAGACTGGACTGGCCCGTCCCGGTCAGGATATCTTTGCCTATCTGGAGCAGCCGAATCCAGGCATATGGTATCATAACCTGCTCTGGGCGCAGCTTGGTCCCGGGGGGATGTCCGACCCCAACTACTGGTGGAGCTCGCACCGGCAGCAGATCCCCATAGGAGATATCTCGCAAACATTTAACCGGTTTGTTCATGCCCTGGATATTAACAAGGGCGGATACATCGACCTGAATCCACACATTGACAATCCCAACATCCGTGCCTACGGGCAAAAGAATCTCACCACAGGCAACGCCCATCTCTGGATCCAGAACAAATACCACACCTGGCGGAACGCTATGGGAGTAGACAACCCCATACCTATTGCCCCCGAGTCAGGTGCTCTTACCATACAGATGCAAGCAGACACCCCATACACCGTCGAATGGTGGGACACCTGGGCAGGGGCCATCACCAAGACCGACACCGTGCGCAGCGACAGTTCGGGGCGCATCGTACTCATGCTCACCGATCTAGAATCAGATCTGGCTGTAAAGCTGACGCGTGCAGCCGTCTCATCCCCGTTCACCATCACTGCCGAGGCGGGCCCCGGCGGCTCCATCGCGCCCTCGGGAAGCGTCCGTGTAGACCAGGGAGACGACGCCACCTTTGTCATTATCCCGGATGAGGGCTATGCCGTAGCGGACATACTGGTCGATGGCGCATCCGTGGGCCCTGCGCAGAGTTGGGTCTTTTCACAGGTTGCTGCCGACCACAGCATCGCGGTCCATTTCAGAGAGGCTTGGGGCGCCATCGGCGAACATGACTGGCCCACGCGTGCCAGGACCATGGCCCGCTCGGCGTCAGTGTCCTATGAGCTTCCCCTGGATGGTGGACGCCTGCATCTGCAGTGGTCACGCTTCTTTGGGGAGCGCATCGAAGTGGAGATGGAGCCCACGGTAGTGGGAGATACCGTCTTTATCGGGGTCATGAACGGCAAACTCTACGCCTTGAACAGGGCCACAGGGGCAACCAGATGGGTGTATCAAGCGGATGGACCGATCACCGACACACCCACGATCGCCGAGATCCAAGGACAGCTGCGGGTTATCTTTGGAGCCATCGACGGCATAGTATATTGTCTCGATGCAAAAACGGGCGCCGAAGTCTGGCGATTTACGGCCGACGGCCCGCTGATGTCCACGCCCGTTGTCCATGATGACACCGTATTGATCGGGAGTCTCGGCAACACTTTTTATGCTCTGGATGCGAGAGACGCCCCTTCTGAGGGAGCAAGATTGCGCTGGAGCTATCGGACCAGCGGCCCCATCTCCTGCACCCCGGCACTGGGGCCAACAGACTCTGGCATGGGCGTCTTTTTCTCGACCGGGGACAATGTCGGCTACGGCTTTCTCATCGATGGCACTCTCCTATGGAGGAACCAGATGGAGGGCGTTTTCACCAAGAGAACCTACGCCGTCTATGGCCAGGGCGCCAACGGCCGGCGGGTGGTGATGTTCGTGACCAGAAAGCCGGGGGCCGAGTACTCGGAGCCCATGGAGGACCTCCCCGCCATCCTTCAGGGTGTGCGACAGCCAGGGCCGGTGGTCATCGACGCCTGGGCGGATTACTATGTGCAATACCCTCGCCGCAGGCCGCTCTACTACTTTGATGCTGCCTCCGGACAGGACCTCTGGCAGCCCAGCGTGGACAAGGCCAGGTACACGCCCATGTACATCCCCTATTGGGGCGCCTACTCGCCCATGGTTGACGCGCAGGGATATGCCTGGTTCGCTGCTTCGGGCAGCGGCGGCGATCATGCCCTAGACCATGATACACGGCTGTGGAAGATCGACCTGGACACCGGCACCTACACCCACGTGGCCCATCAGGCCGAGTTCCAGATGCGCTTTGACGAGGTCGGCAGGGGTACCCTCGTGGGCACAAAGTACTACCAGACCATCAGCGAGGATATCGGCTATTATGACCTCGCCAGCATGCAGATGAATACTGCCGTGTTCGGCAATGGATTTGGCAACCACAGGATGCCGTTAGAGTTCGACGAGCTGCTCAGCGACGGTAAGACCATCTTTGGTGGGATGCACAAGCACTTTGGTCGCTTTGCCAGCTCTGGTCCAGGTGGGTTCGGCGGCGCCGTGGACGCCATGAGTCCCCTGGTGGTGGCTGGCGAGACCGCCTTTGTGACGGCTTGGGGGCATCTATATGCGCTGTCTGCTCAACGCACAGTGCCCATCAGGCACTATCAGGACCTGGACCTGACCAGCCCTCCAGCGTCAGCACTGACCCGGGACGCCGTACGCCAGATGCTCGGCGAGAGTGTTCAGCGAATCGTCGATGATGGGGCGCATCTCCCTCCCGTCTCAAGGCTCTGGTCCTTCTACAAAAGTGCGCCCCTCGGAGCGTTCTGGCACGAGGGGGAGGTCATCCGCACCCTGGCGGAGACGATTCCCCATCTCGATGAGCCGCTGAAAGCGCAGCTCAAGGCCCACCTGCAAGGTCAGGTGCAGGCCCACCTGTTGAACCCGAAACGCTACGAATACCGCTATGCATGCTGGAACTATGATAGCGGGCAACTGGAGGATCCCTGTACGCGTCAGGGCGTCTATGCCGGCTGGTTCTGGAACAATCCCAATCTCATCGCTGAGCGAATCTATGCCCTTTTCAAGTACGCACAGATGACCGGCGACTGGGAACTCGTCGCTGATCAGTGGAGCTTTATCAGCGGGTCCTCCGTCTATCGACAGATGACCGGCGGCGGAAACAGCTTTGACGATGAGGTAGGCTTTTTTCTCTGGCCGGAGTGGATCGCCGGTAACTGGAACCCCAACCGACAGCTCGCTGCCATGCTGGCGATGCGTGAGATGGCGACCAGGGTCGGCGATGGCGTCATCGAGGCCGAGGCCGGCCGCTACCTGGAGCGCATGCTGCAGATGAGGCCGGTGTGGGGGCAATACGTGCAGGCGCTCTACGACAGCGGTCAGCTCCAGCGCCAGAGCTACGATGATCCCGCAGATTGGGGCTATCATCTGGCCATCAGCCCCATGCCCGTCGAGGGATACCTGGACAGGGAGAACGACTTTCGGCATCCCTATTTCATCGGCAGAAACGCCGATGGCAGTCTGCTCGTCAAGGTCCAGGGGAGTGGCGTCCCCGGCTCGGTGAGAGATATCTACCCCTACTATCTCGTCGGTTATCACCCCTTCTATGAAGAGTGCAACCCTCTTGTTCGCGAGTATCTGGCAGCTCAGGTGGCCTCGCATGTTGCCGCTATCGAGATCATGAACCCCTGGTGGTATATGGGCGACTATGGGCACCAGGTGGCGGTGGGGTTGCATGAGGATGACAGCTTTTCCCCAGTGGCGGCATCGGATCTCTTTCAGGCCAAGGCGTATATCCTTGGCTGGACTTTTGCGGAACTGGCCCCCTATCTGCCCTGGACGTTCGGAAACTATGGTCACCGGGACATCTTCCGCCTGCAGAACCTGGTGGCGCTCATGCGCGCTCCCGACGAGGCGGCGCCGGTGGAGCCACAGACCTTTTCCAAGAGCCTCTCATCGGGATGGCATCTCCTGGCCTATCCCTATACACTTCCTGCCGATGGTGATTGGCTGACCTCTCTGGCTGGCGCCTACGACCAGGTATTGCTGCCGGCTCAAGACGATCCCAGTGCCCTGGAGATATACGATTCGGATGACCCCACGCATCGCTCTCGCCTGCCCCTGGGCTTTTGGATCCATCTGACGACGCCCGCCGAGTGGACCCTCTCTGGCCTTCCCATGGCTCAAGAGCAAATCTCCCTCCAACCTGGGCTCAACCTCCTCCGCTGGCCAGCGGGATTCGCCAATGATCTGCCGCAGGCACTTTCGAGCATCAAAGGATACTATAGAGGATTATGGGTCCATGATGGAGACAGTCCCGATAAGCGTTGGCAGGTATTCATCGCAGATGAAGGCTTTGGCCAACTGAACCGTGTACACGCGCTGCAGCCTGGGCGCGCCTACTGGATCGATGTAATCCAAGACTGTACGCTGGTACTCCCATAGGGTGCAGTGCTTCCAGCGAATTGCGCGGACCCGCCGTCTGTGCAGGGTCGCAGATGGGC